>CAZPPD010000465.1:0-5196 GCA_964588185.1 uncultured Alcaligenaceae bacterium
ATGATTTTAGATACGATTATGGCACCCAATAATATCTGAAGATCCCAAAATCCAGTGGGACACCCAAGGAAGCTATGGAATCCACTAGCAATATTTCGGCCTTCCAAAAATCAGCAAAATAAGGTCCAATCCCGCACTAGCGCAATGTCCAATGGTTCCGGGTATTAATTACCCAACCTCATCAGGTTGTCGGGATGCCAACAGATTTTCCATTTCAGTCACAGGAGCCAGACCAACTCGGTTCGCTGCCCAAACTTCAACTTGAAGTGCAGTTGGGTACCTCCCCCACCTCCCTTTACCAGATTCACGAATTGGGATTTTTGATTGGGAGTGTTCCCGGGTGTGATCTTCGCGTTCCCGGCCAAAACATGCCGCCGATATTGGGGATGCTTTTGCGGGGTCCGGGTTCGGTTATTCTGCGGAAGCTGGCACCGGCTTACCCCATCTTGGTAAACGGGGAAATTGTAACCAGCGTTTCCCTTACCCATGGGGACCATATTAACATCGGCCCGCTTAATATCTTGGTTCATCTGGAAGCTTCGGACCAGGATTTCACTTCACCAGATCGACCTTTTTCGCAGAATAATCCTGCGGTCCAAGAACAAATAAACCTTCAAGCAGAAAAAATTCGCTTTGAAATGGAGCGGAAACAGCAGGAAAAAGAACTCGAAAATTATCGATCCCAGCTTGAGCAACACCACCGGCAACTTCAGGAAGAATTTCAGGCTTTAGAAAACGACCGCGTGGCATGGGACCAACACCGGAATAATATTCAGCAGGAATATCAACATTATCTCCAGCAGATCAACAAGATCAAAGAAACCCCGCCCGCCAAAATCCTGGAACAAAAACAGCAGGAACTAGAGAAGCGAGAAGCAGAACTGGAACGCCAACGTCAGGAATTTGCCGATGTTCGCCAGGAGTTGGCAGATCTTCGCCGCAAGCTTCACGACCGATGGCAGGAACGGCGCGATCGCTTGGCGGGACTGCAAGAAGCAGTCAACAAAGCTGCGAAAAAAGTCCAGACGCGGAAAAAGGAAATAGAAGAGGAAGAGGCCCAACTGGCAATCCGAAAACAGGAGGCGGAAGCTCGACAAGCACATTTGGATCAAGAAATGGCGGAGTTCCAGAGATCCAAAAAGCTCCTAGAGGATGAACGTACACAACTTGAGAACCGACTTCGCGAGGAACGAGAAACGCTGGCCAATCAGCAAGAAGATTTACACCAGAGGGAAACTCACCTTGCCCAACAGAAAAGCTTATTAGAACAAGGCCAAGCTCAACTTCATGAGGATTTACTTCGATTGGACCGGCTCCGGGGCGTTTTGGAAGAGCGAGAAAAGGAGATCCACACCAAGGTATCCGAGCTGGACCATGGCGAGGCAAAAGTTCAGGAGCAATCCAACCTCCTATTTGAACGAAACAACTTGTTGTCGGAATGGCATGACAGTTTGTGCCGTCATGCCGAAGAATTGGCCGGGAAAAAGAAGGACTTGGAAGAAGAAAAGACCAAGCTCTCCAAGCGGACAGCCAACTTGGAAGGCCAACAAGCCATGTTGGCCAACCTGCGAGCCCGCATGGAACAGATGCGGGATGAATTCCACGATTCCGAGCAGCAACTCGCCGAAGAACGGGCTCGCTTGCAATCCATGGAAGAGGAGATTACTCGCCGCCACAAAGAAGCCTTCGAAATCCGCTCCGGCGTGGATCAGGAACGAACCGCCTTGGAGGCAGAACGGCAACAATTCCTCGAACGGCGAAAAACATTAGAAGAAGCCGTCCAAAAACTACGCCAAGCACAGGAAAAACTCTCCGAAGCGGAAGAACGCTTCCAAAAGGAACGCGAGGAGTTCGATCATCAGGTGGCCGACCAAGAAGAACAAGCCCGCCGGTTAGAGCAGCAAACAGAGGAACTCAGGGAAGCAAAGGATCGCCTCGAGGCGGATCGCCAAGCCTTCAATGAGCGCATGCAATCTTTATCGCAAGCTGAAGAAGCACGGGGATCGCTGCAGGAACAACTCCGCCGGCGGTCGGAAGAACTAGCGGGTCGTGAAAAGCAGATCGAGGAACTGTACCAGAAATTCAATGAGGAAAAAGAATCTTTCCTGAGCCAAAAAGCGGAGTTTGAAAGCAGTCAAGAAGGCAAAACCCAAGATTTCGCTCAACAACAAAAGCTGGTCGAGGAATGGGCTAAAGATCTGGAAGAACAAGCCGATCAGCTTAGGAGTCAGGAAGAAACGCTCCAAAAGAATTTGCAACTGCTCAAAGAGGAAGCTCAGAAAGTCGCCTACCAAAAAGACCTCCTGCATCAGGAAAAACAAAACTTCGAGAACTTGCAACAACAAGCTCAAGAATCCGAGTCGATGGTAAAAGCAGATTTTGCAGCGGCCAAAAACGAAGCCTTGGAACTACAGCAACAAATCCCGGACCTGGAACTGCGAGCCAAAACGGCTTTCGACCGCCTGAGTTCTGCTCGCGAGCAACTCCAGGAGCACATCAAGGAGGTCCATTCCTTTGCCGGCCAGTGTCAGGAACACTTGGAGAACGCCCGGGCAAGTATCCAAGCAGAAGGAGAACGTCTGCAAGCACGGGAACAGGCATTCCACAATCATCAGGATGAACAGCGCCTGAAACTAGCCGCCTTCCGGCAGGAACTCATCGATTGGCAGGGGCAGATTGCCGAGATTAAACGCCTGTTGACTACCAACAAAACCCGCTTGGAGAGGAAACAGGCCCGGGTCGAAAAGCAGGAGCGGCAAGTCGAGAGTCAGTCTTCGGAATTGGCCCGCCAAGCGGAAGAGTTGGAACACCAACAGCGCGAGGTGGAAAACCAACGCAGCGAAATGACCACTCATCTGAACGATATGCGGGACTGGTACCGGAGAAAACTGCGAGAGTTGTCCGGGGTAGATGAAAGCGCTGCCGAAGACATTGACCGGGAACCAACCTCAGACACTTCGTCCCAAACGGAGGGAGCTGTTCCGGGCAGAGATATACTTTCTCTGACTGGGGATGTTGATCCTGCCGACAAAAAACTGGGTGAACTGCTCAGTTCCTTGGGTTTAGTCGAGAGAGATGCATTGTCGGCATTGTTGGTGGAGGCACGGAAGAAGCGAAAATCCCTTCGCCAAGTCCTGCTGGCCGGGGGAACGGTGACCTTGTACCAACTTGCCATGATTGAGGCCGGTAATCTGGATGGCTTGATGCTCGGACCGGTCCGGGTAGTGGATCGGCTGCAGATTACACCGCACGAGGTAATCTACCGAGTCTTTGATCCCCGCTGCGGCAAGGAGGCGATGCTCCGCCAACTCTCTGAAGACCATATGGAAGATGCGGTATTCCCGGATGAGTTCCGCCAGCGATTTCGCCAGGGGTGCATTCAACATCCGAATATCGTAGAAACCCTGGAAGTATTTGATGTCGGAGAGCGACCGGCAGTACTGGTTGAATGGCTGACGGGTTTACCCAGTTCGGATTGGCCGGCCATGGCAGCCGCTCCAGGAGTTTGGCTTCGCCTTTTCAAGCAAGCTTTGCTGGCATTGCAAACCATCCACGAGGCAGGAGTCTTCCATGGGCACCTGAGGCCGGTAAACTTCATATTGACCCCCAAAGGGGTCGTCAAACTGTTTGGCCTGGGTGAGCCCCCGTGGTTGGCCATTCCCCCAGTCGAAGAAGTCAACGAAGACGTTGCCGGAGATTTGGCAGCCTTAAAAGAAGTGGCTTCAACCTGGGCTAAAAATGAAGAAGATCGAAAAACCAAACCCCTTCCTAAGATATTGAAAAGCGTCCTGGCAAAATTAGATCCCAATTCCGAAGAAGCTTATTCCAGTGCCGGCGAGGTATTGGAGGATCTCGAAAAGGTCAGCAGTAAAGTCTCCGAAAATCCAGAAGCCTGGGACCGCCTTCTCCAATATGTCCGCGATCACGCCATCGCAGGGTCTACTTTAAGGCAATCCGCATGAATAGTGTAAGAGAACCGTTTTTCCGATAGCATGTTCGGACCCGAGCTTTTAGGCCGGTGTGTCAAGAAATGAACCACAGCTAATAATTCTCCATTATAATGATATCCCATGTTGCACAAAGCAACTGCCCTGAAGGAATACCCTTTGGCTTGACCTTCTTTCCCTCATAGGTTCACCTATGGGTTGGGATTCCATCCGGAATCATACTAATCATGGGCGTCTTAAGATTGCGATCAAAATTCCGTGCCGTTTTGCCGATTCTCGGCATTACCTTATGTCGGCATGCATGTCACGGAAAGGAAGATTATGACCACTTTCGTTGTGAATCCAGTTGTGGATCAGATTCATCGGGTTGCGGGGACCTCCCAAAGCCGGCAATCGGATCGGCAACTGCTGGAGCGGTTTTCCCAGCGCCATGAGCAATCGGCTTTTGCGGCCTTGGTTCGCAGGCATGGGGCCATGGTTTTTGGGGTGTGCCGGCGGGTTTTGCATCATCATCAGGATGCCGAAGATGCATTTCAGGCGACCTTTATGGTGCTCGCCCGCAAAGCCGGAGCAGTTCACTGGAAGGATTCCATTGCCAACTGGCTGTATGGAGTAGCATTTCGCCTAAGCATGAAACTTCGCTCTACCAACGCTCGGCGTTTGGAGATTCCAGTCGGTCAAGAGGTTGAGAAGCCGATTGATAATTCTGCTTCTTCTCGCTGGCAAAATCTCCAGCCGATTTTGGATGAAGAGTTAAGTCATCTCCCGGAGAAATACAGCGCACCTTTGATTTTGTGCTATCTTGAGGGCAAAACTCGCGATGAGGCGGCTCAGCATCTCGGCTGGACCATCCCTATGGTGAAGGGTCGCTTGGAGCGAGGGCGAAAACTGTTGCGGTCGCGTTTGAATCGGCGTGGTCTAGCCCTTTCGGCGGTATTGGTTCCGTTGGCGATGGCGGAAAAATCTCTGCGGGCTGCTATCCAACCCGCTTTGGTTCGGGAGACGGTAGCTCAAGCAACAAAGTATGCGAGTGGTCAGGCTCTTTCCGGTATAGCGTCTTCACAGGTTCTCACTTTGGCAGAAGGAGTTTGTTCAACAATGTTTTGGCAAAATACTAAATCCGTTTTGGCCTCTTTGGTCATCCTGGCTTTCCTTGGAACAGGAGTGGGTCTGTTTACCACTTTAGGGATTCCGGGAAATTCTGCCGCTGCTTTCCTCGGTGATGAGGGGGAAGTTGAAGGGAAGCGGC
>CAZPPD010000466.1:0-5195 GCA_964588185.1 uncultured Alcaligenaceae bacterium
GCCACCGAGAAAATCGATCAAAGTCTGGATGGGATCATTACCAACTTAGTGGAATCGAAAGACATCTCGGGAAAAGCAAACGAAGTAGTTCCGGTTTATGGGTGTTCAGGAATTGCTGCCAAAAAAGTTCTCGTCTTAGGACTCGGGGACCAGGAGAAAGCGGACTTTCATTCCCTGACCAACGCTGCCTCTGCGGCTTGTCGATTTATCACCACGAAAGAAATCAACACAATAGCCTTGGCCATTCCGGAGCCTTCCGGAAATCTGACTTTGGATCAGGTGACTCGGGCGATGACCATTGGTTTAGCGCTGGGGGGTACGACTGCGGGCATTCGCAAGAAGGAGCCGGACCGATTTTCCCCGGAAAAAATTATCCTGGCTGCCCCGGATTCTGCAACCCAAGCGGAGATCAAAGAAGCTGTTCGTCGCGGTGAAATTGAAGCGGATGCTGTGCGCTTGACCAGAGAGTTGGTGAATCTCCCGCCTTGTGATCTATTCCCTGAAACCTTTGCAGAACGGGCTCAGGAAGTTACCAAGGACCGGAAGATTAAATGTGAGGTTTTCGATCAGGAGCGATTGGAGAAGGAAAAAATGGGATCGCTCCTGGGGGTGGCCCAAGGTACCGATCGCCCTCTTCGGCTAGTGGTACTACGTTACAATGGCGACAAAAAAAGTGGAAAAACACTGGGATTGGTCGGCAAAGGAGTCACCTTCGACAGTGGTGGGTTATCCCTTAAGCCAAGCGACGGGATGTTGGACATGAAATGCGACATGGCAGGAGCCGCTACGGTTTTGGGGGCTATTCAAGCTATCGCAGACCTTAAACTACCAGTGAATGTTATCGGTGTTATGGCTTTGGTCGAGAACATGCCGAGCGGTAAAGCCTTAAAGTTGGGAGATGTCCTACGTGCTCGCAACGGGAAAACCATCGAGATTCACAACACGGACGCAGAAGGCCGGTTGATCCTGGCCGATGCCTTGTCCTATGCGGTGGACCAAAAGGTGGATCATTTGGTGGACCTGGCTACTCTGACCGGGGCATGCATGGTAGCTCTGGGAACCGAAATAGTCGGCGTGATGAGCAACAATGACCAATGGTCTAACCAAGTGCAGTCGGCCGCCGCGGAAGCTGGGGAATTGGTTTGGCCATTGCCCATGTTTCCGCTTTTCGGGGAGATGATCAAAAGTAAAGTAGCCGACATCAAGAACACCGGCGGCAAGCGGTGGGGTGGGGCCATTACCGCTGCAAAGCTACTGGAGGAATTTGTTGAGGATGTTCCTTGGGTTCACCTGGATATTGCCGGACCTGCATTTGCGGATGATGAGAATCCAACCCGGCCGGCTGGGGGGACGGGGGTCATGGTTCGGACGTTGGTGCAGCTTGCCAAAGAGTATTGATAAAACAACACTTTTTACATTTGGCGGTCCTGTTAAGGAGGACCACCAAATTTGGTTAATGGTATAGCAGTGTCCCGGATCAATCCGTTTTCAAATCGGCAATGGCAACCGTGTAAATATCCAATCCACCTTGGCCGCCCGGACGGTCGGAGGCGAAGAACAGTACGCGGCCCGATCGGTCCAGGGAAGGAGCCATGTCTCCTTGCTTGGATTCAGGGTGGTTGAGGTTGATGATCGGTTTAGGTTTTCCCCAGTAGCGGCCGGGACGAATACGCGTCGTGCGGAAGATGCTGGTCTTGCCATTCTCCAGCTTGCCTTGCAAGTACATGGTCAAGCCAAGTGGGTTGACTACCGGATTTGTAAATCCGGCGGGGATTTCTTTCACCAGTTCTCCTTTACCAACCGCCCCATAAGCCGGACCTTTGGAGGTAAATATGCGCCAGCCTTCATCCGTTTTGCGCGAGAAGAAGAACTCCCGGCCTTGAGAGGCTACCGAAGGGTACATTTCATCTTGCTTGGTGCTAATCTGCAAAACGCGGTTGGGTTTTAATGTTCCAGAACGCTCGAAGATGTCAAAGTTCTTGAGATCTTTGAATCTGGTATCCGCAATCCGGTTGCTGGCCCAGAAAAGGACTTTGGTCTTGGCGTTTCGGGCAAAAACCGGCGATCGTTCATCGCCTTCGTCCGAATTAAATGGTTCCGGGGCTTTTTGGACTTTCTTCCACGGTTCTTGCAAATCTTCTTTGGCGGTGATCATGATGTCAAACGTTCCCCCGGCATTGGAGACATAAAGCATGCGGTAGCCGTCCGGGGTCAGAAAAGGATCCGTTTCATCCGCTTTGGAATTGATGAGATCTCCCTGATGAACTACCTCTGCCAAGTGCGGACCGCCCCCTTGGACGAAATCCACCATGGAAAATCCCAATCCTGCAACCATGATCAAAAGTTTTGATAATTTCACAGTCAAATTCCCCCTTATTCAATGTCGCTTTTCCACTTGTTTGACGACCTAGTTCGCTGGAAAGTTCCTCTACCCCAGCCTAAGGTTGTTTGCTTGAAGAAGCTCACCCCAGATTTACAAAGAATCTCCGTTGGTCGTGAGGAAACCCTTGGAACCAACATTTTCGTCATAATCGGATGTCTTTGCCTAAATTTACAGTTCAACTCTATCAGGCATCCCCGAAAGGACTTGGAATACCGGTGACAATTGTAAAGAAATGTGGGAGGATAAGGTTTGAATCGTCCCATTTTTAGGTGTTTTCCCTCCTTTCGGTTTCAATCCAAAAGGCTACCTCATGCGAATCCATCTGCTTTTACCGGCATTGGTCATCTGTTCGTTGAATATAGGCTCGGACCATTTGCGAGCAAATGAACCCATTCGCTTTTGCCGGACTCCCGATATTTCTCCAAACGGGAACCTCGTGGCCTTTTCCTACCAGGGAGACATTTGGACGGTCGCGGCTACCGGAGGAAAGGCTCGAATCCTTACCATGCACCAGGATCACGAGATAGATCCGGCTTTTAGCCCCGAGGGTCGCAACTTGGCTTTCTCTTCGAATCGTCACGGCCAGTACGACATTTTTGTGGTTCCGGTCGAAGGCGGCAGACCCAAACGGCTCACCTTCCATTCTCAGCATGACCATGCTTGCGGTTGGACTCCGGACGGAAAATACGTGCTGTTCTATTCGCGGAGAAGTATTCAGTATCCCTTCGGAAAAGACCTGTACAAGGTCCCCGTCACCGGTGGAAAAGTTCAACGGGTAACCTTCCATGGCGGTCGTATGGGCCGCTTTTCCCCGGACGGCAAACACTTGGCTTATGTTCGCGGCAATGGGGCTTGGTATCGCAAGGGTTATCGGGGCTCGGCGAACGATGAGATTTGGATCTGTGATGAAGATGGAACAAACCACAAACGGTTCACGCAGTATGAAGGCAATGACAATTCCCCCGTGTGGTCCCAGGATGGAAAATCCTTGTTTTATGTCTCGGACAATGGCTCCGGGCAAGCCAATATTTTTCGTCAGGATATTCGGTCGACCAAACCCAAGCAAATAACGCATCACAAATCGGCCGGGGTCCGCAGGATTCGGCTAAGTGGGAACGGCCAGTGGTTGGTGTATGAATGCGGCGTGGACATCTGGATGGTTTCAACGCGTGGAGGTCGTCCCCGGAAGTTGTTTATCGAGGCTCTCGCGGATTACAAAACCAATCCACAGAAAATTGTTACTTACAATTCCAGTGGAGTAACGGAATTTGCCGTTGCACCCAATGAGCGGCACATCGCTTTTGTCATTCGCGGAGAAATTTTCCTCATCCCACGCGGCGGCGGCCGGGCACGGCAACTGACCCATCACCCGGCGAACGATCATGGCCTGACGTGGTCGTGGGATTCCA
This sequence comes from uncultured Alcaligenaceae bacterium, assembly GCA_964588185.1. Classification (GTDB taxonomy): domain Bacteria; phylum Planctomycetota; class Planctomycetia; order Gemmatales; family Gemmataceae; genus CAZPPD01. Next base: position 3,793 of record CAZPPD010000466.1, read on the forward strand.
ATCAGTTGATTTTCCTTTCCGATCGCAATGGTCAAGAAGATGTTTTTCGGCTGACGGCGGATGATCCCATTCACCCTCGTCTTGTCGATGCCCATCATTTTCAGGTAAAGCAGCTAACCGATACTCCCGAGGCGGAAATCGGTTTGCGGTTTTCCCCAAATGGCAAGCGAATTTCTTTTGTCCGATCGGGAAGATTGGTTTCGATGAAACCCGACGGCAGCGATGAAAAGATCATCGTGGATCGGCCCATGGTGATCGACTACGAATGGTCTCCCAATTCCAAATGGGTCTGCTATTCGCGTTTGGATGGATCCTTCGCCAGCGAGATGTACCTGATTCCTTCCGGGGGAGCGACCGCCAAGAATCCGGCCCGGAATATTACTCGCTATGCCACTTATAATGCCGGGTTAACGTGGAGTCATTCGGGGACTCGAATTGCTTTCATCAGTGACCGCAGTACCACGGGGGAAAAGAATGCCTATGTTCTCTATTTGCAGAAACCGGCGGCTTCTTCGGCCCGGCCTACGGATGAATTTGACTGGGACAAAATTCATCTGCGGGCTCGCCGTGTATCTTCCATGCCGACAACCAGCGTAGCCGTTTCCAAAAGCGGAAAGATGGTCGCCTTCCGGGCCACCTCAAGTTCGGGTGAGGAAGATTTGTGGGTGGCGGATACCAGTGGAAGCAAGATTCAACAAATCAGTAAGAATGGCTTAGAACCCAAGCAGATCCACTGGTCCCGGCTGCTTTCCAGCCTGATTTACTTTCGCAGTTCCAGCGGCTCTATCTATATGGTTTCTCACAGCAATAAGTCCGGGCCGCTGAAAGTTCCCTTTCAGGCGCGGATGACTGTGGATCGCCAGGATGAATACCGGGAAATCTTCGAGCAAAGTTGGCGAACCCTTAGCGAAAGTTTTTACGACCCCAGCTTTCATGGAGTGAACTGGAAAGCGATTCGCAAGAAATACTTGCCTATTGTAAATGAGGTTGTCACCAAAGAAGATCTCGTGGCCCTTATCAACTTAATGGTAGGTGAATTGAATTCTTCCCACGTGGGTATTAGTTCTCCGGCAGCAAAATCGGATGCCATTACTGGTTATCTTGGTTTGGACTTTGACGAAAAGTATGCCGGTCCGGGTTTGAAAATAACCGGCATTCTCAAACGTGGACCTGCGGATCGCCGGGGAATCAAACTAAAATCCGGGGATTTCATCGTGAAGATCAACCGAGTTGATTTGACTCCCAAGGTGAACGTGGCAGAACTTTTAGCCGGAAAAGTCGGAGAAACAATCTCCTTGGAGGTAGCTTCCGATCCGCGAAATCCCAGGGACCGACGGCACATTGAACTTCGGGCAACCAGCCGCAACAACGTAGCCATTTTGCATTATGAGCAATGGGTGGAA
>CAZPPD010000467.1:0-5185 GCA_964588185.1 uncultured Alcaligenaceae bacterium
AGTGCCGATAAGAGCTACGGGATCCATGTAGCCCGTCTAGCCGGGGTTCCTGCTACCGTTTTAGAACGGGCAGAGGTTGTCCTCAAAGATTTGGAATCCCATCAAGTCAAAGCGCAGACGAAGAGAGCCCTCAAACAGAGATTGGAACGGGATTCTCTGGAAAAACAATTGCAATTGTTTGAAGAAGAGGCAAATAGTAGCTAATAAATTCGGGATCATAGCTCCACTCATTTCTATTCTCAGTAGTTCCAAATTTCAGTTTCAAAAGTCAGACTGGACATCTTCAAAAGCATCGTTTTCAGTTAATCCTGAGTTGTTTGGAATGTTAATCGTTTGAAACCTACGATCGCCTTTCCTTGGAGTGCCCCTGCGAAGTATTCCACCCGGATAGGCGGAAATGGACTATTCCTACAAGTTCGGCAAGATGTGGCGCTGACAGAGAAGAACCGCTTTTGGTATCCTTTTGAAACTATCGATGGATCGCCGATATTTCATGGAGGATTGACCATGTTCCGCATGCCAAACCGGCAGTTTGAATTCGTATGTAGTTTTGTCCTCATAGGCTTGGGTTTTCAAGCCAATCCGGCCTTCTGCCAATCATTGGTACCCGGCAAACCCTGCCCCCCTCTGCCAAAGAATACTCCCATTGTTATCACGCAGGTGCATACTCCTCGGCGAGGCGTTGTTCCGGAGCCACCCCCACCAGTCCCGGAAACTTCCGAACCTAAATCGGTGGCCAAACCGATTAGTTCCAAGCCCTATTATCCGGATCCGGTTCCTCCGCCTGCCCCGATGCCCGAACCCAAAGCAAACCGGTTGAGCGTGCCGTCGTCGTTGTACCCGGATGTGCCGAAGCCCGTAAAAAATCCCAACTACAAAAAGGTCCCGGTTCCCGATCCGAACATTTCGCCCGAAAGGTTAAAGGAACTCTTCGACAAAGAAACCGTCTCTGAGAATCCGGAAACCTATGTGGCCCCCGTGCCGGTGCCTGACCCTCTCCCCAACCCCGCCCCCTAGGTTCCCGCTTCGGGAGAGAAAATAATAAACCCACCAGATCAAGAAACAATTCCCCAGGAACCGAAAACCCCTCCTACCGTCCCGCTAAAGACCCTGGAACCGCCGTTCACTCCCAAAGCAAAACCGCGGGTTGTCCCGATCCCCGTTTCCAAGAAACCGGATTCGACTTCCCCTTGGGTCGTTCGCATAGAAGTTACCGACAAAGGAACTCACTTGGTTGCCAAAGGAAAAGAAACCGAGTTTCGTGTCCTCTGCCAACATTTGAAGATGGAATCTCCTGCGGGGACCATTCAAGCCGAGGGAAACATTCATCTTTCCGTAGTCGGTATTCAGATCAATTGCGACCGCTTGATGCTCTCCTGGAAAGATGACTGGGTTCGGATGGAGGGCAATGTGAATTTGATCGCCAGCAACGCCAACAACCAAGGCGTTGAGATGAAAGGCAAAGAATTGTTATTGCGTCTAACCACTTTATCGTCTCTTGGGGAACGGGAAACTGATTCGGGGATTCGGAGAACATCCTTCCCCCCTCCGAGGATTCAAGAAACCCAAGAGCCGGACCTGGGGAATGTTCCCGTCCGAAATTCACCTCCTCCCGTTCCGAAAAAGCTCCCCAGCTTCTACCCGCCAACGTCAAAAATCAACTAAGTAATCACAACGTAAACTGTAGCCCCTCCCTGTTTCCGGAGGGGTTTTTCTTTGCTTTCCCCTTCGGCTCTGTCCCAAAAACATGGTAAAAACCATATTGGTAAGGACACCGTCGTTTAAGAAGATTCGAACCCAAACTCATGTAAAGGAGCCAAATATAATGTGGAAAGCAACTGCTGCGGCAATGATCACAATCGTATTGTCCTCCTCGCTTTTTGCCCAAGAAAAGGCCCATAAACTACCCAAGCAGAAAAAAGCTCCTGTCATCGTTTTGGAATATCAAGGCGGTTTCACTCCTCCGCGAAAAAACAATGAGCCGTCCATGCAAATCCTAGCCGATGGGACCGTGATTCTGGGTGCTCCCTTTGGTATAAAAAAACGCATCGAGACCAAGATTAACCAGAAGGAGATCCAATCCCTTTTGCAGTATGGGCTGGACGAGCTTAAGCTTTCAAAGTTTGATGCGGCCAAGGTGAAAATGGCGATGAAAGCAGCTGGGAAACCCCGATTTGCGATTGCAGATGCCCCAACTACGGTTATTCAAATCAATGCGGACGATAAAACCATCGAGGCGAAGTTCTATGCCTTGGGATTCACTGCCCGGCAATATCCGAAGATCAAAGAGCTAAGCCGGCTGGAAGCATTTCGCATACGCTTGGAAAACTTGCGGGCGGAGATATATGCCGGCGGGGAAAAAGGCATTGCCAAACATCTAAAACTGGTAAACGCCGAGCTTAAAGCCAAATACCCAAAAGTTAAACCGCTTCAGGCCAAAGATCTGCAAAGTGCCTGGCATAGGGCAAATGGCAAGGTCTATGTCAACTTTATGCGGCAGAAGGATCTGGGAAACAACAAGAGGCAGTTTGTGAGCGGCGTAATCAATTATGTCGATGGGACCCCAAAAGTTACCGTGCGGGTGAATGAAGTGAAAAAACGGCAATAAGCTTTTGGTTGAATGAAGTTCCAACACATTTGCCACCAGTCCCGGAAACCTCCGAACCTAAAAGTGGCCAAACCGATTAGTTCCAAGCCCTATTATCCGGATCCGGTTCCTCCGCCTGCCCCGATGCCCGAACCTAAGGCAAACCGGTTGAGCGTGCCGCCATCGTGGTGCCGTCGCTGGTGAACTGATCGCTGTTGTCGTAGCCGAGGTGTTTAAGCCGCCATCCCGCGACTCGGCCAACAGCCGGCCACCAGCGTCATAGCTGTGGTTGTAGAGGTGCATCGCCGAACACGAGTGATGGCGAAGACTCCATTAGAATTGGTGAACAGAACACCGCAAAAGCCGTTAGTTGACGGTGGGATTAATGCCAGACGAGGTCAATTGATGACACTGGCTTTGATCGGCAACGGAAGTCAACTTTTCATCGGTGAGAGACAAGATTTGGCATCCATTGTCGAGTCGCAGGGTAGCTTCAAGCAAAACGATTTACCACGGGAGCGAGGAGCAAGCGGTTAACCTTGCAACTGGAAAAGACCTGTGTCCGCTGCGGAATCCTCCGTCCGCTTGGAATAATGCAGCAGCCGAAGCTTTCCCCGAACCTGATCCAGCAACCTAGGCGGCTTAGAAGAATGCGGAGATTGTGTTTCCATGAAATAATCCTTGACGGCTTCCCATAGGGAGACACGCTAAGGGATGATGTGTAATCAACGTCTCGGAATCGGCAAAATGTTTAGACGGAAAGGCCGTGGATTTAGACAGAATGCGATTCCTTCTAATGATTGTTAGGCACCTTTTGAGGGAGCTTCGTGGAAGGCTTCTACGACGAACTGTCGCCCTTCTACCACCTGATCTACCAGGACTGGGCATCGAGCATCGGACTGCAGGGCTCGCAACTCGCGAACCTGATTCGAGAAAAGTGGGGCCAAGACGCCAAGTCAGTTCTAGACGTGTCCTGTGGAATTGGTACCCAATGCCTCGGCCTTGCCGCAGAAGGCTTCAAAGTCACGGGCTCTGATCTATCGAATCAATCCATCGTTCGCGCGAAGCAAGAGGCTCAGGCCCGAGGGTTAGACATCACGTTTTCGGTCTGTGACATGAAAAAGATCCAATCTCATCATGAGAGTGGATTCGACATCGTTCTTTCTGCTGACAATTCCATTCCTCATCTCCTGAGCGATGAAGAAATTCTGGAAACCCTAAAGGGGATGCATTCTCGGCTTCGTCCCGGCGGCGGCTGTATCGTCACGCTCCGCGACTACGATCAAGCCGAAAGAGGCCGAGGCATTGTCAAACCATACGGAGTCAGAGAAGTGGACGGTACCAGATACCTAATCTGGCAGGTATGGGATTTCGACGACAATCAGTACGATCTGTCCATGTATTTCGTCGAAGACAACATGCGAGATTCCGCCGGGCACACGCATATCATGCGGTCACGCTACTATGCAATTTCACCCAGCTCCGTTCTTGCGTTGATGGGCGAAGCAGGATTTGTAGAGCTTGAGAGGTTGGATGAGGTCTTTTTTCAGCCAGTGCTGGTCGGACGGAAACCTCTATATGGCCTCTAATGTCAAGGTACGGACGCTGATTTCTGACAAAATGGTTTGCATCAGACGGTGTCAGCCGTGGCTGCACCAAACATCTATTCAGGGTCGGACACCTTGCCTTGCGGTTTGGTGACTGCGAAAGATCCGTCTCGCTTGTCAATTCCTGCTGTCGTCTGTCGCGCCCTAGAAATTCTTAGTTCCGTCCGCCGGCTCGATCAAAGCGACGGGCTCACTCCCAAAGGAAGGTCCGAGTCTTCGGGTAGCTCACCAGCCCTCCAAGGTTGTCGGACCTTGAAGACATTCTGTGCGACATCCGTAATTTCTCGCTTCGATCGAAGGAGGAACGCAAAGCGCTCCTGCTCTTGGAAACGCTCTGACAAGCACCGCTCGCACAAATGCCAAGCCGGAGAAGAATTAAAGGGGACAGGCAAGACAGCCACGGATATTCTATTTCATTAAATCAATTACAGACCTCAGGGTTGTGGACTCATCGAGTGAGCCAATTCAAATCATGCGAGGTGGCTTTACCGGAGCGGTATTGTCGTTTGGTTCCACAGGTGGTGGTGGACTTTTTGTAATGAGAAGAACTCTTAGGGATGTGTTTTACCTATCGCCAGGTCCATTGGAGAATAGAATTTACGATAAAGGACGTGGCAAGGTGACACACAGGTTAATTGTTGCCGTAGTGAAGATCGTGAGCCAACATTTATTAATCCGCCGAGCCACCATTTTTTGCTGTTCCATTTTATTGCTTTCGTTCTTCTCCAATTGCGGATTACTTTCCGAAAGCGAGGCGCAAACAGAACTGTCAAAGGGTCAACCGAAAAAAACAGTTCCTTGGGCAGAAATTCGGGTGATCGATAAGAAAAGCAATCGCGGCGTTCCACTGGTAGAGTTGCAAACGGTGAATCAGTTGAAATTCGTGACGGACAATGCGGGACGAGTGGCGTTTTATGAACCGGAACTGATGGGAAAGGAAGTTATCTTTACGGTTCGCAGTCTTGGATATGCAGTCAAGAAAGAAGGGTTT
>CAZPPD010000468.1:0-5183 GCA_964588185.1 uncultured Alcaligenaceae bacterium
ATGCGAATGATCGCGGCGGAATTGTTCTTGGGGTTCCCGAATAAGATGTTGAGGTTGTATTGTCACGCTGGAGTAAACATACCCAGAGAACCGTTAGAATGATCGGAATCGAGGCGCAAAGATTTAATGGATTGAAGCGAATAAAAATAAGGGCTCCCATGGCTAGCATAAAGTCTCGAGATTTTGGGTCCATTTGCTCATCAAACATATAATTACCGATAAAAATCACAATCACTTCTTATCTTTAAGATGGCGCAATTTTTACTGGGTTTTTAGAATAGATCAGGGTTAAGGAAACTCGTTTTTTTCACAGAAATAGGAATTCCTCATGTCCACTTTAAATTCTGAGAATGCTCCAAAGAGTCGATCTGGTTGGCGATACCTTTTGCCTTTAGTTGCGATTCTAATTGGCGTCGGCGGAACTGCTCTTTCCTGGCTTTTTCCTTCCGATCAACTTGACCGAGCCTTCCGAGTTCTCGGGACTGTTGTCGCCGGCGGTCTGGGCACGATTGGTTTGCTGGTTTGGTATTTTTTCTTGGCCGGCCTGAACTGGCAAATTCGTCTCGGAACGTTAGTCCTCTTGGCAGTTGCGGCGGGTGGTTTTGCTGCTTTGGTTCGGGATGTTAAATTCACAGGAGATATGATCCCAATCTTCATATTTGTCTGGCAACCCTCGCCGGACGATCTCCTTGAAGAACAGCTGGCCAATCAAAAAGGGAAGGAAATTGAAGCTCCTCAATTGAGCGCTGGAGTTTCAACGGATTACCCCGCCTACCGTAATCGCAAACGAGACGGAATAATTTCCGGGCCGGCATTGGCTCGAGATTGGGAGAAAAATAAACCGGTGGAGTTATGGAAACATCGCTGTGGTCGAGGCCACTCTTCCTTCGCCGTGGTCGGAAATTTGGCGATTACCCATGAGCAGCGCGGGGACGAAGAAGTAGTAGTTGCCTACGACACCAAAACCGGTTTGCAACGCTGGGCTCATTCCTATGAAGCAAAGTTCTATGAAAGAGCCGGTGGAGTGGGTCCGCGGGCAACTCCTACCGTAGTAGAGGATTCCGTGTACGCCTATGGGGCCACGGGCATTTTGGTTTGTCTGAACGTTCGCACCGGGGAGGTGAAGTGGTCGGTGGAAACATTGGAAGACAGCCAAAATGTGAGCTGGGGTTCGTGCAGTTCGCCACTGGTTTACGATAAGGGCGACGGGACCAAATTGGTTGTGGTTGCCCCGGGACATAATGGAGGCGACAACCCTCAGGATACGTTGGCTGCCTACAACTGCAACAATGGCGAGAAGGAATGGGGATCGGGAGAATACCCCGCGGGTTACAGCAGTCCTATGTTGGCCACGTTGGCGAATCATCCCCAAATCATTTACTTTGACGGCAAAGGGGTTGGCGGATACGACTCCGTTGGCGGCCAAGAACTTTGGCGGCATGAGTGGATCACCCAAGAGGATATCAATGTGGCACAACCTTTGGTCCTGGATGGGGATCGGGTATTTGTTAGCTCCGCCTATGGAGTCGGCTGTGCCATGTTGAAAATCAAATACCAAGAAGGGAACTGGTCCGTCGATGAACCTTGGAAAAACCTCAATTTACGCTGCAAATTCACCAGCCCAATTCATTACCAGGGCCACATTTACGGACTAAATGACGGGCTTCTCACTTGTTTACAAGCCGAGACCGGGGAACGTAAATGGGAGGGGGATTTTCGTTTCGGCCATGGGCAGATGCTCCTGCAGGATGGTCTACTGCTCATAACAACGGAGGAGGGAAAATTGACCTTAGTGGAAGCCAATCCCAATGAGTTCAAACCGTTAAGCATTATCGAGGTGTTCAACGAGAGAACCTGGAACCCACCCTCTTTGGCCGACGGCCGCGTCTACATGAGGTGTGACGGCCGGCATCAATGGATGGCCTGTTACGACTTGCGCGCAGAAAAAACGGAGGAGGACAAGGATTAGTGCGGAAAAATCAGTAGGCTATCATTACAAAACCCAGGACTATCTAATGGCCCTGGGTTTAACTTAGCGCTTCAAGGGGATGCCCAACAAGGTGATTAAGCATGGCCGAACAGAAAAACTTCTTGCTCGACATGGATGGAGTCTTGGTTCGGGGAAATACCCCAATTCCTGGTGCCCGAGAATTCCTCGCCAAACTGGAAGAGGCCGGCATTCAGTACTTGATCATAACCAACAATCCAATTCACACTCCCCGCGATCTGCAACATCGCCTCAGCACTATGGGCTTTAACATTTCGGAAAAGCGCTTGTTTACTTCCGCCATGGCCACGGCTCAGTTCCTGGCCCAGCAAAGACCTCAAGGGACAGCGTTTGTGGTGGGTGAATTAGGACTGACTCAAGCCCTAAATGAAATCGGCTATGTGCTCACCAATGTTAATCCCGACTATGTGGTTCTGGGTGATACCACTTACTACAACTTCGAAAAAATCTCTCAAGCGATTCGTCTAGTTTCCAAAGGAGCCCGGTTTATTGCCACCAACCCGGACCCCTCCGGCCCTTCGGAAGAAGGGATCATTCCTGCTTGTGGAGCAATGGCGGCTTTGATTGAGAAGGCGACCAATATTCGCCCTTACTTTGTGGGCAAACCTAATCCTCTCATGATGCGGCGGGCACTGAATTATATTGGGGCTCACTCGGAAAACACCATCATGGTGGGAGACCGGATGGACACGGATGTGATTGCCGGCATTGAAGCTGGCATGGAGACGATTCTTGTGCTGAGTGGAGTGACGGAGAAGGAAACCATCGACCAATTCCCTTACCGGCCCACCAAGGTATTGTCTTCCGTGGCGGCAATTGAATTGGGGTGAATCCCTTTAATTGTTCCTCACACTTTGTGGCGGCGTCTTCGGGCCATAAATCCCAATCCGGTTGCTGCTATTCCCCAAATGGCAAGGGAAGTAGGTTCGGGAACCCTTTTCCGCCACACCAGCTTGAGCACCGCTCTTGACCATTAAGGCTAGATCGGCAGGTACAAAAACACTGCTAACCTTTGTTAACATTTCGTTAGGCAAGTCGTTACAACCTGTTTTGGAAGAATTTACAGTTAAGAAATGCCGTGTAGAGAATAATTTAGGAAAATTCCTGCCCTAACTTCATACAAATTCTACCCTTGGGAACATTGATACTTCGCGGCTGGTGAATTGGCCTTAGATTTGCCGAGATTAGTCCTGGTTAATGATGAATGAAATCAAATCCTCTTCATTCGCCGGAGTAATCAATGGAATTTCGCTGGATAGCCTTGATTGCACTATGGACTTTGATAGCCGGTCCTCTTTTTGATTTTGCCTCGCAAAATCCCGATCAAACCTCGGCAGTTTCTCCCGCCGGCGCTGCGGATTCCAACCAATCCGGCTACTCCTCAGAACCGGAACCGGTCATTGATTAGGTTGGTATTTAATCTGTGGAGCCGCTCTGAGGCTCTTCTGGCGATTTTCCATTTGCCGCCTTTGCAGAGGTTCGCCTCAGAAAAACCAAAGCTACTACGGCGATAGCGAGGTTTCCGGCAGCTATGGACCATGGCCGGTCATTGCGAAAGGTACGGAATTCTTCGGGCGGATTTTTTACATTGACCCCAAACAGCTCGCCGTTTTCCCCCCGGTTAAAATGGAGTTGGTGTTTCTCAGTATCCAAGTAAATGGTTTGGGGTATGAAATAAGTCCCTACAGAAGTTACCAGCACACAAAAGTTCCAGATGACCGCGAAAATTAACAACCCGAATATCCAGTTTCGCGCCGCTGTCTGGGGAACAAACCTCAGGAGTAGAGCCGAAATTAGAACCAACAAAACAATCCCGAGCATTTCAATAATCATAATAACCTCCTAACCTTTTTTTCTTTGCAGTAAACCAATTGGTGGGAAAAAGGAGACGGCTACATTTAGTGCGAAGGCCCTTGGACCTTCCCAGCTAAATGTACCGGTCTAATCGGCAGTTTCATTGGAATCCCTAGCCTGAGAACTCAATTGGGCATATTCTTCTGCGGCCGGGGAAATTCATATTGTTCTCCTTGCATCCTCAGTGCCTGTTCTTTTTTTACAGCAAAATGCCATTAGCATTCCATATTTTGGGAATCTTCTTCCTTATTAAGTCGCAGGTTAAGGTTTGCCAAAGTCTCGAAAAATTTAGAATTTTTTCAATTTCTCTTGATTTCTCAGGAACAATAAAATTTCCGTTTTGAATCTGGGAAATTTGGACCTATCTTTTTACAGCGGTTTTACCAGAGGGCATCATGAACAACCTGCCATCACCGGATGAACCAGTTTTGACGGCTTTTCGCGACCGGCAATTTACGTTCCGGCGAGAACCGCGCTATAAATGCCCATTGGCCTGTATTGGGTATTCCCATTATGAAAACCGAAAAGAAATGATTTGGTTTGCCAATTTTTCGATTCACGGGATGGGTTTTTATTCGACCAAACCGTTTCCGGTAGAAACACCATTGCAAATCGAAATGGTGGTCTCAGGGATTGATAAGGAATCGGTCCGGGCAACCGTCGTTCATTCTACTCAGCAAGCCAATGGAGATTGGCTCATCGGTTGCATCTGGGAAATTCCGCTGACCCAAGAAAAACTTGAACTTTATCTTTGTTCTCCAGAATCGGTGAATTAATCGTATCCTGTCCTATCGGAGTGTTCTGATGTCGGTTAGTGTATCGCCTGCTTCGGGTGTTCGGCCAAATGTCAAACAAGGCATGGAGTGCCGGGTTTATGAACGGCATAATTGCCAAGTCGAAACCGTATGCCAACCCGTCGCGGCTCGAGGTCCGGGGGAAATGACCTGGGAAGCCAGTATCAAAGATATTTCCGTAGGCGGGGTCGGTATTATTTGTGTCCGCCGATTTGAACCGGGAACCGGATTGGCAGTTGAGATTCCTTCCGAGGATGATTTCAAAGACACTTTACTTGCCCGGGTGGCTCATGCCACTAGATTGCCGAGCGGCAAATGGTTAATCGGCTGCTCTTTTATCAGCCAGCTCAGCGACGAAGAGGTGTTAAAACTTGCCGCGATCAACAAGGCCAATAATGAAGCAAAAGAAGCCAAAACAGAAACCCAGGTGGTTGAGATTCCGCTAGTAGAGATTTCCAGAGTTTGGTGGATGATCTTTGAAACCGGGAAACAGCGGTTGGCACCCAAATTGAAAATCAATAGTTCCT
>CAZPPD010000469.1:0-5181 GCA_964588185.1 uncultured Alcaligenaceae bacterium
ACAAGAACAAATTGCCGGATATTTCTTCGTAGTCTCGGTGATCTTTGAAGTTTCCCCTTGCCTATTGCTGCTGAGAGTAATTCCCAAGAAAAATAAAAGTTTCCCCCACGGAAAGCAACCTTCCCCCTTCCACTCCTTGGCTCGGAGTCATATCCTTATTCAAGGAAGATACATCTTTTCATCCAAGGTAAATAATTGCGGAGAGGTAACGTGCCGGAAATCACTGCCGAATTGATTGGCCAATTACAATCCAAAGCCAAGAAAATCCGCCAAGGAATCATCACCAGCACCACCGCAGCTGGATCAGGACATCCCACCAGTTCCCTGTCGGGAGTGGAACTGGCCGTCTCTCTCTTCTTCGGCGGAATTCTGCGCTACGACCCCAAGAATCCAACCTGGCCGCAACGGGATCGCTTTATTCTGAGTAAAGGACACGCGGCCCCTTTGTTGTATGCAATTTTGGCCGAAGCCGGCTATTTCCCCGAAGACCAACTCCCCTCGTTGCGGAAATTGGGAAGTCCTTTGGAGGGCCATCCCAACATGCGGCGGCTGCCCGGTGTGGAAGCCTCCACCGGATCTTTGGGGCAAGGATTATCCATCGGCGTCGGCCATGCCATGGCCGTTCGCATTGACGGCTATGATTCCCGGGTCTTTGTTATGACGGGAGATGGTGAGGTCGGCGAAGGGCAGGTGTGGGAAGCAGTAATGTCCGCCAACAAATACCAGTTGGACAATTTGATCGCCATCGTCGATCAAAATGGCTACCAGCAAACCGGTGCGACCAAGGAGGTCTTGGACTTGAAACCACTGGGGCCCAAGTTTGAAGCCTTCGGTTGGCACGCCCAGGAAATTGACGGTCATAACCTTCAGGAAGTGATGGCAGCATTACAAAAGGCCACTGAAAACAAGGATAAACCCTCGGTCATCATTGCCCGGACCATCAAAGGCTATCCCATTCACGACATGATTTCTGACGCCAATCACCATGGGAAACCTTTATCTCAAGAACAGGCCCAAGAAGCCATCGCGGCGATTACTGCCTAAATTTTGAAGTTAGGTATAGGGGACTGAGAAATGGCTATTCAAATTGGCTGCCCTTGCGGCCAACCCTTGTTGGTGGATGAAGCCCATGTGGGGCAAGCTGTTTCCTGTCCTCGCTGCCGGGCTTTGGTAATGGTTCCCGATTTCCGGCAACCTACTCCGAACCAGGCCGGCCCCCACTTGCCGCAAGGAAACCAAGCTCCATCTTATCCCGGTGCAAACCCGGAGTATCCCCCACCGGGACAACAAAACCAATTTCCTTCTCCTCCGGCAAACCAAACGCAACCGCCTTCCGGTACTCAACTTCCTTCTCCTGCGGGAAACCAAACTCAGCCGCCATCGGGTTTTCAAAATTATCCTCCCGGGCAAAATCCACCTAATGGGAACTACCCCCTGCCCCAACAAAGTTATGGTCCTCCGGAAGCTGCGAATTATCCCCCACATCCAAACATGCCGTATCCGCCCGGGCAATACACCAATCCGAACACGGCCACTCCCTACCCCCCGGGGCAATTGGAGCCCATCCCTCATCCCGGAGATTCCGAAGAGGATGAGGAGATACGGAAGATTCGCCGCCGCAAAGAAAAAAAGAAGCAATTTCGACTGACCAATCATGGCCTGAGCATGATTGTTTGGGGAGTACGGCTTTACATCGGTGCCGGAACCGTTTTCCTTATCGCCCTGACTCTGACCTCCTTTATCGCTATCTTCACGGAAACCTCAGCGGGAATTACCGGGACCGAGGTTTCTCGGCAAACTCGAGAATCCGTGGGCGGTCTTGTAATTCTCACTGTTATTGCGGCTATTTTGGCGGGCTTGGCAGGCTTTGGAGCCGTGGTGCTGAGTTTCATTGGGAAAATCTTTTGCCTAAACGTCCCGCCGAAATCCGGTGGGCGACTCTACTTGATTCTGGATATGGCTGCGATAGGAATTGGTACCTTATTTTTTTCCATAGGAGTCCTGTTTTTCCTTGGCTCTCGCTCGGGGGTGGGACTTGGAATTTTGGGAATTGGAATTTTAGGTGTATTCTCCTCGTATCTTTTTTTTGCCATTTTCTTGCGGCACTTGGCTTTCTATGTCAAAGAAAAGAAAGCTGGCGACGACATCATGGCCTTCTTAGTATTCTGGATTGGCGGCATCGTTGTCGGCTCAATAGTATATGTTGGCTGCTCTTGGCTGATTTTTAACCTATTCGAGGATTTCCGGCCAAGCGCTGTTTTGTTCCAAGTCGTTTTGACGGACTTTTATTTTGTCTTTTGGGTTTTTATGTTCCGCCAATTCCTGGAAATCCTGAACACCATCCAGGGCGGCGTTATTAATCGTACGTAATACAAGAGGGAATCAATGCAGCTGGGTAAAGCAACACGGGATGCCTTTGGCGAGGCTCTTTTGAAATTAGGGCAAGCCCACGAGGAAATTGTGGTGGTGGATGGCGATGTCCACAACTCCACCCGAACGGAATACTTTGCCGAGAAATTCCCCAAGCGGTTTTTCAATGTCGGCATCGCCGAATCCAACATGGTCGGCATCGCCGGCGGCTTGGCCAGCTCCGGAAAACGAGCTTGGATCTCCAGCTTCGCCGCTTTCATTATGTGTAATGCTTACGATCAGCTAAGAATGTCCGTCGCCTTTCCCCGGCTTGACGTCAAAGTCGTCGGCACCCACGCCGGTATCAGCATCGGCGAAGATGGCCCCTCGCAAATGGGAATCGAGGATGTCTCCTTGGCCTGTTCGCTGCCAAACTTTACTGTTGTCGTAACTGCGGACGAACTTTCCACCCACAAAGCCGTCGAAGCATTATCCGGCATCAAAACCCCGGCTTACCTGCGCGTCGGCCGCCCTAAAGTGCCGGTTATCTATGAGAAGGATTGTCCCTTCACCTTGGGCAAAGCCAATCAAATAAGAGAAGGAAAAGATTTAACCATCATCGCTAATGGTTTAATGGTAGCCCCGGCCTTGGAAGCCGCCGAGGAGTTAGCCAAACAAGGAAAACAAGCGCGGGTCTTGGATATGCACACCGCCAAACCGTGCGACGACGAAGCAATCCTTTCCGCAGCCAAAGAAACCGGAAGAATCGTAGTCGCCGAAGAACACCTGCTTCACGGGGGATTAGGAAGCATCGTCGCCACTTCCGTCGCCCGCCAACATCCTGTGCCGATGCGTTTCGCCTGCTTAGCCGACACCTTCGCCGAGTCGGGTTCTCCTAAGGAGTTGCTGGAGAAGTACGGACTGACGACCAAGCGGATTGTGGAAGAAGCCAAGTCTTTAATGGTTTAGGAGATTACTCAGCTATCGGAGTCGCTTGTGCAAACACCGGGATGGAAAAACCAAACCAACGACTTTCTGATATCTCAACCCCTTGTTTAAGAAAGCTTTCCTTAAGACAGTCCCTTCTTCCGCTCCTTCGCCGCCAAGATCTCCAAACATGTCGTCAACCATCCCGTCCGAATTGTTTCCACAAATACCATGACGGGGATCACAAACCCAAAGTTCAGTGGGACACCCACAGCTTTCCCCCTTACAGGTAAGAATCTAGGGTTCCAAACCTCGAAGGTGTTTCCAATAGGATTCGGGATAGGTCAAGATTCCCCGAGTTATCTGGTAGTGATTCGTATCTTCAAACGCAATTGGATTCAGCGGATTGCTGTCGAAAGAAACAATCCTAGCTTCAGGGTATGTCATAAGGATGGGAGAATGAGTTGCCAAAATAAACTGGGTCCTGCCGGAATGGACTCGATCGTACATTAATGCGAGTAGCGTAAGCTGCCGCTGAGGGGACAGAGCGGACTCCGGTTCGTCGAGGAGAAACAAACCTTCGGAAAATCGGTTTTGCATGACTGACAAAAAAGCTTCTCCATGTGACATTTGGTGGAGTGACTGACCACCGTACAGGAGGTAGGGGTTCCCCCAAAAATCAGGGTCCTTTCGCCTTTGGTCAAGCAAAGAAGCAAAGTGCGCCTGCAATTCGGCGCGCAAGAAATATCCGTCTTTAGGTCTTTTTTTGAATCCCAACCTGAGTACCTTGGCTAGCTGGCTTTTTTCGGCTAACCCATGGGAGGATCCGATCTCATTTGTTCCTCCACCTGAAATCGGAAGTCCTGCAAGAACGGCAATTGCTTCCAGGAGTGTTGATTTTCCCGATCCATTCTCCCCAACAAAAAACGTCACCGGGGATTCGAAATTGAGGTACAGGTTTTCCACGAATGGGAGATTCCCGGGAAAACAGGTTGAGTCGAGTTTTTCATCCTGATTATGTCGGACATAGGCGATGTAGGGAGATGACATCGATCGCTGCTTTATTGTTTCGTGAACACCAACAACGCGGAAATTTGTGAATCACCCAAAAAGATTGTAACCATATTCTACTTCTTTGTGCGATGGTAAAAATTAGTTGGAAAATTAGGGCTTCGGCGAATTATTTTTTGTCAAAGCGAGTTTCGTAAAAGTCTAGAATAATCACTTATTGGTGATCGTGTTCCAAAACGGGGGAAAGTTCCCAGTCGCTGCATCTCTAATATTTACCCTTCTTCCGCTCCTTCGCCGGTAAAATCTCCAAACATGTCGTCCACCATCCCGTCCGAATCGTTTCCACAAATTCCTTCGGAAGCTTTTCCGCCTCCATTTCCAACGCCAATCTTTCGTGATCATATTTCACCGGAACAAACTCCACCTTGAACTCCGGCTCCCCCCAAAGGACTGCGTACCAAACATTGGTTTTGCCATCATTCTCCGGGCGGCCCAGGACGCCGACATTTACAAAATGCCGGTCTCCTTTAAGTTCGCGATGCCACTTTATCCCAGTGTGAGTTGCCAGGATTACATCGGCCGGGTACTCCGCAAACAGGTATTCCAAGAAATGCGAAGAGGTTGTTGATTCCCAGAGGAACTCATTCATCTGCCTTGGACTGCCATGGCACATGAGCACTCGATATTTCCCCAGTTGAATCCTTCGTTCCAACGGCAACTCACGCATCCAACGCCGGTTCTCTTGGCTGGTGTTGTCGTAGGTGTACTTGTAGCTGATGGCCGCAAAGTAGTTATCGCGCGGATCAGTGTAACCACACTGGCAGTCCTCCTTGTTATTGCCGATGGAGTTATCGTAGTTGCCTTGAATGCACAGCACATTGTTATCCCGCAACA
>CAZPPD010000470.1:0-5154 GCA_964588185.1 uncultured Alcaligenaceae bacterium
ACCAGGGACATAGAACTTCTCCTCTTCTGGTGGCGGCTCTACTATTAGGTCAGCAAGATCAGGTGGCGGCGGAAGGTCAGGCGGAGGGATTGGCCGGGCAACGAGTCCAGGTAAAAAAGCTAATGCGAAAGGAACAGGGGAACTGGTTCTTGCTGAGTGCTTGTGGTAGTAGTTATGCAAATAATCATACCAACGCTTTAGGCTGGATTCGATTGCCTTGCCGGTGTGTTCATAGGATATGTAACCAATCTGCATTTGCTTGCAATAAAACATCGCCGGTGTCTGGCCACCGATACGGTTCAGACTGGCTGCCATTTGCTGATATAACTGTCGATTGGCAGGATATTGGGAAATTTCAAACCGATAAACATGAACCCAAGAATAGCGGTCCTGGAGCCAATCACAAAATTTCAAAGCAGGTTCGCAACGGGGGCAAGATCTTTTCCAGAACAGATAGACATTAATTCTTACGTTGCGGTCTACATCCACTTCATACCACCGCCAAGCAGGTTGTTGAGCTTGAACGTCGGCAGATAGTAAGAACATCCCCACGAAAACCCCAGCCAAAATTCGACTATTTCGCATAAAGCACCTCGGTTTTGTTGTAGGTTCTGTTCTTTAGAAATGTGAAATATCAAGGCATTAGCTTTCTCCATTTTGCCCAGCTAGCCATTTCTGCCTTCTACCAAAAAGAAGCAATAATTGTGCCAATTCCTAGGAGTTCAGAATAGGCCAATAGATCTTCCCAGGTCGGCAAATCAACTACCAAGGTGTGTGTGCTCTTTCTGTCACGATGTGCGTTTTTTGCTTCGATTTTAGGAAAGAATCATTTCGATTCCCCTACGTCCGAAGTGGTAAGGAACTAGGAAAAGTAGGATTTATCTCGCTCCTCAAAGTCCGAGTAGTCCAACAAATCATATAGCTCTGCTCGAGTAAGCATCTCCGGTAATTTCTCCCTTTGGTGCCCTTGTTCTGCTATTTCCGCTAGGGTTTGTTGGGCGGCTTTCACCGCGACTCGGAATGAGGTCAATGGGAACAACACCATGCGGTACCCCAACTGGGAGAATCTGGTGACATCCAGATTTGGGCTTTTGCCAAATTCGGTATTGTTGGCCAAAAGCGGGGCGGCGATTTCCCTAGCAAAGGCGGCAAATTCTTCCTCGGACTCCAACGCCTCGGGAAAAATGGCATCCGCACCAGCGTGCAAATACAAATTGGCCCGGCGAACGGCATCGTCGAAGCCGGTTACCCCGCGGGCATCGGTGCGGGCAATCAGAACAAAATCGGGATCTGTCCGCGCGGAAACGGCCGCCCGGATTTTAGCTGCCATCATTTCCGGCTCGATCAAACTTTTCCCGGAAAGGTGGCCGCATCTTTTCGGTAGGACTTGATCCTCCAAATGAATCCCGGCCGCTCCCGCCGATTGGAACAGCCGCACGGTTCGCTCCACATTCAATACCTCGCCAAAGCCGGTGTCCGCATCGCACAGTAGAGGTAAGGATGTTGCCTGAGCAAGGTGCCGAGCCTGGTCCACAAAATCCGTCAGCGTTACCAACCCGACATCCGGAACTCCCAGAGAAGCCGACAAGGCTCCCCCCGAAAGATAAACGGCTTGAAAGCCAAGCCGCTCTGCCATGCGTGCTATCAAGCCATTGAAAACGCCGGGGACGGCGATGGTTTGATTACTCCAGGCTTGGCGTAACAGCCGGCCTTTGGATTTGGGTTCTTGATGTTCCGCCATGTTCCCTCTCCTGAATGCGGTCAGCAGGTTTTCGATTTTTCTCTATAATTCCAGTGACGTTGGTA
Source organism: uncultured Alcaligenaceae bacterium (assembly GCA_964588185.1). Taxonomy (GTDB): domain Bacteria; phylum Planctomycetota; class Planctomycetia; order Gemmatales; family Gemmataceae; genus CAZPPD01. Next base: position 1,807 of record CAZPPD010000470.1, read on the forward strand.
TTGTCACTTTATTATCCGACAGGAATTGTAATGAGCGAAGAGCAAAGAAAATCATCCGGAAATACTTCGCTGTTTCTGGTCTTGGCTGTTTTGGCGATGATTCTTGCCGTCATAGGATTCGTCGGCTGGTTTATCTACAATAAATTCTATCCGCGCGAGACGTATGATCCGGTTCTGTTGGCGGAATTAGAAGAGAAGAAGCTGCCCGACCTCCCGAAATCCAAGGAAAAAACCACGGATTGGCCGCAGTGGCGTGGTCCTTACCGAGACGGCATTTCCCGAGAAAACAACATCCGAACGGATTGGCCCGAAGACTGGAAGGAATTCAAACTTTGGGAGCAACCCATTGGGGAAGGATATTCCACAGTAGTAGTCGCGGACAATCGGGCTTATACCATGGACCATAAAGACGGCAAAGAAAACGTTTATTGCTGGGATGCAGAGACCGGAAAGGAACTCTGGAAATTCAGTTATCCGGTAGAGCTTGAGGGCACTGCCAAATTTGATTCGGGTAAGTTTGGGCCGGGTCCACGTTCTACCCCGTTGGTAGAAGGAAAATACATCTATACGGTTGGAGCTACCGGGGTGATGCATTGCCTGAAAACGCATCCCAAAAATCCACAAGGCGAGATAGTCTGGAAGCGCAACCTCTTGGAAAAGTTCGGAGCGAAAAATTTGCAGTGGGGAGTATCCTTTTCCCCGTTAATCGTCGGCGATTTAATTTACACCAACCCGGGTGGAAACGATGGGAACTCTATAGTGGCATTCAATAAGTCCACTGGAAAGGTCGCCTGGAATAATTTGAATGATCCCGCCGGCTATAGCTCCCCAATCCACGCCAAATTGGCCGGAACAGAACAGATTATCTTCTTCACCGGAAACGCAGTCTTGGGAGTCAAGCCGAAAGATGGGGAACTCCTCTGGCGTTATCCCTGGAAAACTTCCTATCAGGTAAATGCGGCCACGCCGATAGCGGTTGACGACTATGTTTTCATTTCCTCAGGATATGGTTCCGGCTGTGCTGTCCTCAAGATTCGCAAAACGGGGTCGACATTCAAAGCCGATCCACCGGTTTACAAGAGCTTAAAGCTCCAAAATCACTTTGCCTCCTCGGTCTATTACAAAGGACATATTTACGGCTTCAAGAACGACATCCTGGTTTGCTTTGGTTTCCAATCCCGAAAAGTAAAATGGTCCGAAAGGGGCTTTGGCAAAGGGTCGCTGCTGATAGCCGGCGCCCATTTAATAGTTTTGGGTGATGCCGGCCGCCTCGCGATTGCCAAAGCGGACCCCGAGGGCTTTAAGATAGAATCCCAGGTGAAAATCGAAACGGATTTAAGTTGGACTGTTCCGGTGATGGCGAACAAGCTGCTCTATTACCGGGACCAGGAAAAGGTGATTTGTTTAGATTTACGGAAGAAGTGATCTTAGGGCGGTCAACCCAATAGTGTTTTTCCCAGCAACTGGTGAAAATGATAAACCGGTGCCTCCCGCCTGACGCTAAATCGCCCTGATTTGTAGAACCTGCTGGTGATTCCTTTTTGCACTTCTTCGGAAATCCAGACATCTTCCATTTGAATTTTATCCGACACCGCAATGCTTTCGTCGACGAACTTTTTCTCGGCCTCGTTCTTGATTGGTGGGTAAAAGAAATCAAACCGTACTTTGCAAGTGGTAGGGCCGGTCGGGATGACCAGGTTGGTATCCATCACTCCGCTGTACCAATTCACAATGAAGTTCGGATAGATCCACCAATAATAGGCACAGTCTCCGGTCCGTGTCTTGGCAATGGTTTGATCTTCGGATGGGCGAAAGGGGCTGATTTGCACCGTGGTGTAATCCGACATTTCATTGCGGTATTGGGAATAATCTACCGCTCCGGCCAATCCCGGGTGAACACTGTTGACGTGATAGCCGCCATCCTGGAAATTATCGATGAATACCTTCCAGTTGCATTTCAAATCATATTCCCTGCTTTCCACGAATTCCAAATCTCCCAGCCTCATTCCCTCTGCCTTTCTGGGTAACGGGTTGAGGAAGTCTGCCAACGAAATAGATTGTGACTCACCCAGGAATACCCACACGTAGGGCCCCCAAGTATCCAAAGGGATCTGAGGTAGCCCATTGTCTTCTCGGGCAAAGTTTCGGACGCCGTCAAATTCTGGAGCGCCGCGCAGACACCCCTGAAGGTCATAAGTCCAGCCATGGTATTGGCACCGGAGTTTACGGGTTGTGCCGCAATCCTCGGTAAGCACTCGGGCCGCGCGATGCCGGCAAACATTGCTCAAGACCCTCAAGGTGGAGTCTTCATCCCGCAAAATTACCAGCGGCTCACCGGCAATTTCCGTCGTTTTAAAAGATCCCGGCTGAGCCACTTCCTCCAGTCGGCACGCGACCTGCCAAGTGTTGGCAAAGACTTTGTTGATCTCAGCCGCAAAGATTTCTTCGTCGAAATACCAGAAATTAGGGATGGTGTGGGCTTCTTCTAAAGGCAGGTTGGGATCAAATGCGGCTAATTTTTCGGCTAGGGTCATTGCCATTGGTTCTCTCCGGTTCGCAGTCGCTGTACCACTTCGGATATCCTTTGGGCGGCTTCCGCCACGTCATGTAATTCCAATAATGAGCTTAAACTAAACCGCATTGCTGAGCCAAGTACTTCGGGAGCAACCCGCATGGCTTTGAGCACGGGAGACGGCAATAACGACCCGCTGGAACAGGCCGAACCGGTAGAGCAGGCAACACCTGCAAGATCGAGATTCATCAGCAAAATATCAGCCTGGCAGCCGGGAAAAGAGAGATTGATAGTATGCGGTATACCGCCTTCTTCGGGACCATTTAGAACGATTGGCGAGGCCTTCTCCCGAAGAATTTCCAAGAACGCTCCCCGAAGATTAATTACTTTGGCCGTGCGGGATTCCAACTCCTGGACTGCTACTTCCAGAGCCTCTGCCAAACCCACTGCCAAGGGAACCGATTCGGTACCCGGCCGTTTTCCTTGCTGCTGATGGCCCCCGAATATTTGCGGGTGAAGGCGGTTGCCCTTCTTTAGTACCAGCACGCCGATTCCTTTGGGGCCGTGAAATTTATGGGCGCTGATGGTCATGGAGGTGACATTTAGATCGCGGAAAGAAATAGCGATCTTGCCGGCTGCAGCAGCGGCATCACAGTGGAAGGGAATACCCGGGGGGATAGAACCGGCCATCTCCGGGACCGGTTGGATGGTTCCGGTTTCGTGATTGGCAAGCATTACCGAAACAAGGCAAGTGTCATCCCGAACGCTTTGGGTAAAGTCTTTGACCTTCCCCTCTGAATCCACAGGCAATATCTCGAGAGAAAAACCATTTTCGG
>CAZPPD010000471.1:0-5154 GCA_964588185.1 uncultured Alcaligenaceae bacterium
CGCCTATCCCCGGCCGAGTCACCCGAGCCATTCGCAGAAAAGTCTCCAACTCCGGCGTCCCGAATACTCGATCTGCCTGAAAGACCTTCTCACTCGCCACCTGCATCTGATCCCATTCCTGTACATCCCCCCAAGTCCGGATTCTGAGCCTCCGCAGGCTTACCCAGCGTGTACTGCAGTAGCATCTTGATCGCCTGCAGGTTCCCCTTCTTGGCCAAGTGTGGAGCTATCCCCGAGTCCCTGGGCTTTGTTGGAAAACGGCTTTTCCACGTATAACCAAGCTGAAATAATGGTAGGATAAATTTCCCCTCCACCCTACAATGAAGTCATTTGGATACTCCTTCTCCCAACCTCAACCCACAATCATTTATGTCATCCGAAACCCCCACTTCCGGCGAAGGCCCTCGCAAACGTTGGCAGGACCAGATTTCATCGCAACAACAAAGCAAGCAACCAGCCGCCGGTTCCGGCAAATGGGGTAAACTCTTCGTCCCGGTGGCCATTATGCTGGCACTCGGCGGGGCGGTGGCTGCTTTGATCCTTTTTCCGCGGTCGTTGGAGCCGGCATACGTGCTGACTATTCCGGTGCGGGAGTACAACAACCGGCTATGGCCCGGGAATCCGTTGGCGGTTCAGGATAGCGATGCCCTGTGTCAACATTTCCCTGAGGAACAACAAAACAAGGCCTACGACAGCCAGACCTTGCAACGTATCCGGAAGGAACTGAATAACCTGCCCCAACAAAGCAATGTCCCCATCGTCGTCCACCTCTGTGGCTTTGCCCTCTATCGGAACAATAAAGTCTATTTGCTGCCGGGAAGGGCCGACCCGGATCGCGTGGATGAATGGCTGGCCCTGGAAGAAGTGCTGGATGCCTTGGGACAATGTACGGCGCGGAATAAGTTGTTGATCCTGGATGTGACGCGACCCTTGGCGGATGCAAAGCTGGGGATTCTCAAGAATGATGTCTCCACCAAGATCCAGGAGTTCCTGGAGGAGCAAGAAGACCTGCCTTTTTTCGTGCTGACTTCCAGCTCAAGGGCTCAAGTGTCGTTGGTTTCCCCGGAGTTGGGTCTTTCTGTTTTTGCCTACTACCTGAGCCGGGGTTTACGCGGCGAAGCGGATGGAATGGGGCCGAGCGGTCATACGGATGGCCGCTTACGAGTTAAGGAGTTGGCCTTTTACATGAAGGAGCAAGTGGATCGCTGGGCTCGGGTGAACCGTCACACCCGACAGATTCCCGAGTTGTTCGGGGCGGGAAAAGATTTCATGTTGGTGACTACCTCCGAGGAAACGGAGACGGAGGAAACCGCAGAGAAGCTTGCCTATCCCGGCTGGCTGGCCAAAGGATGGTCCTTGCGGGACCAGTGGTTTGCGGACGGCAGCTTCGCACTGATGCCGAGAATCTTTAACCAATACGAAGCCATTCTTCTCCGCTGCGAACAACGCTGGTGGTGTGGGATTGAGGAAAAACGGGTGCAGCAGGAACTGGACGATGCAATCGGCTTCGCCAAAAAGCATCTCCGCTATGCCCTGGAACTTCCGGAATTAGTTCCGCATTCTCTCCTTCTCGAGAAACGGCAAAGCCCTAATAGTTCCGGCGAGGACAAAGGGGATTCCAAGGAGAAAGACAAAAAACCCTCAGTTGATATCAAAGCGGCTATCACCGAGTTGATGACAACCCTTGAATTAAGTGGCGACGACAAAAAGAAGATTGATAAGGCAGCCAAAAAGTTTCAGGGGCAGGTCAAAGGAGCACCGCCCAAGAAAGTTGCCTGGCTTTTATTTCAGAGCCTCACCGACTACCCGGAGCTTTCGAAAGCCCATGTGGTTGAGGCCCACAATCAGATGGCAGCATTAAAGCTCAAGGAAAAATATACCGAAACCCAAGCCGTCGAACGCCTCAAAAAACTGATCGACAAGATGGAAGACCTGCTGTGGCAGGAGTGGCCCAAACCGGCTGTGCATTACTACCTGCAATCGGTTCTCAAGTCGGAGCGAGCAATCGTTGGGCTGATCGACACTCCGGGGGCGTTGCCGTGGATGAAGAGTATGTTCGCGGAGGGAGAAAGCAATCGCAGCCAAGGGGAAAAGCTCTTGTTCGAGGGACGGCCTCCTTCCTGGAAGAAGGCTGCGGAAAGTTTTCGCCGGGCCCAGGGACAATACCGGGATGCTAACGCCATCATCAAGGAAATCCAACAGGCCAAATCCGATTATGCCCGCTCCCTGGTGATGTTATCCAACTTTGTTCCGTACCTGGTTTCCCTTGAACCCCGCGATGATTCGGAGAAGCGGGCCTGGAAAAATGCCCTTCGCGAAACCATCGCGCTCTCCCAGATCTTAGCGGAACCGGATGGGAACAATATCTCCGAGGTGGAAACGCGGCGGACAACTCTTTGGGTTTATCTCCATCGATTGGAACGAGGCCGGAAGTCACGTCTCAAGACCATTCGCGGGATTGCCGGACGCAATGCCGGCAAATATTTGGCCATTCAATCTTTCTTGGAAACGCCGTTATTGTCTGCGAAAGACCGGGAACAACTGTGGAGTTCGGCTTACCGGTTGGGATTGGATCTGCACAAGAAAACCGCCTCGGTTAATACCGGGGGGAGTACTGCGATCGCTCCTTTGGTTGGATTAAGTAAGCTGGCCGAGATGAAAAGGGAACGGGCCAGGCTCCGCGGGCTGCTTTATGGAGAATTGACGAAGTTGAGTGAACTCAAAGGAGCTAAGAAATTAAATGACAAATTGACACCGTTATTGCCCTCCTACAAACAAGCGGATTGGCAAGAGATTGGCGAGATCCATAGTAACTTTTGGGGAAACCAATTGGTCCGCAGCTACTTGGATTGCAAGAACGATCTCCCTAAAGCCCATCGTCTAAGTTTTCTGCTCCCGCCATTCGCCCTGGACCGCCAAGCACCCCGAGACGCCGGCCACTGGTCCATCAATCCCACCGGAACATTACGTCAGCAGCAGATGGAAACATTCCGCCAATGGCTCCTGCTGCAAAGAGGGAATTTTTGATTCACCATACAGGCCAACGATCAAACCAGAGTGTAATGGCGAAAGAAATATCTCGTCTTCCTCTTTGCCCTGCAAGGGCCAAACAACCCCGGCCCAGGGCAGAGCGGAGCGGCGATTTGCCGCGGAGCGCCGAGTTAGCGGGGCAAGCCCTCCGATGGGTTAACGAAAGATACCTGAGTTATCGGCAACCATTCAGTCATCTACCAACCTGGGAATTAGATTGGCCTATCGGCACCTGTCTGGTTAAAAACAAATAGGGTTTGGAAAGAACTACTCAACAAGGCCGGGCTGGAGGCAAATGAAAATGAAGGTCGTGGACCATTACGAATTGGAAGACACAAAAACCCTATTTTCTCCCGCACTCCTTTTTTACAAAGACCGAATCGTATCCAATATCCAAAGGATGTTGGAGATCAGCAAAAGTCCAAGCCGGTTGCGGCCTCATGTCAAGACGCACAAAACCAAGGAAATCGCCGAAATGGAAGTCCGGGCCGGCATCACCAAACACAAATGTGCCACCATTGCCGAAGCGGAGCTGTTGGCGGCGTGCGGGGTGGCGGATATTTTGCTTGCCTACCATCTGGTGGGGCCAAATTGCAGGCGACTGAGGCAATTGGCGGAAGCTTTTCCGGACTGTTCCTTCTCAACGCTGATCGATCATCCTCAGGCAGCAAAAGAGCTCTCTGCCGAAATAGAAAAGGGGCCCAAATCCGTGGGCGTTTTCTTGGATGTGGATGTCGGCCAACATCGGACCGGCATAGCCATGGGGGATGAGGCTTTCGATCTTTACCGCCGCATCACGGCTCTTCCCGGCTTGCAGGCCAGAGGGTTGCATGTATACGACGGCCACAACCACCAGGAAGATTATCAGGAGCGTGCCCAGGCATTACACCAACAATACGCCCGAGTGGAAAACTTTCGGCGAAGGTTGGAAGAGCACAACATGGGTGTTCCGGCCATCGTTGCCGGGGGAACGCCGACTTTTGCCATCTGGGCGGAGATGGATGTTTCGGGATTGGAATGTGCCCCGGGGACTTGCGTTCTTCATGATCATGGGTATGGTTCCCATTTTCCGGACATGACCGGTTTTCAGCCGGCTGCCTTGGTTTTTACAAGAGTAATCAGCAAACCCACTGCCAATCGAATTACGCTGGATCTTGGTTATAAAGCAATTGCCAGCGATCCCCCGGAGCAGAAGCGATGTGTTTTGCTTACCGACCGTGATTATTCCTTGGTGCTGCAAAATGAGGAACATTTGGTTGTGGAGATGGAAAACGCCCAGGAAATACCGGTAGGAACTCCTTTCTATGCCATTCCTTACCATATTTGCCCGACAGTTGCATTGCATCAACAAGCCTTAGTGGTGGAAAATAATAAAGTAATAGAAACTTGGCCAATCCTTGGCCGGGATCGGATTTTGACATACTAAGGTCATCACCCAATGCAAGAACCAACACCCCTCGTCGGAATCATTATGGGTAGCAAATCCGATTGGGAAACCATGCAGCATACTGCGGAGATGCTGAACCAATTGGAAATCCCTTGCGAGACAAAGATTGTTTCAGCCCATCGAACCCCGGATCTGCTAATGGAATATGCCGGAAACGCTGCCGCTCGGGGACTCAAGGTGATCATTGCGGGAGCGGGTGGAGCGGCCCATCTTCCCGGAATGGCTGCGGCGAAAACATCCCTTCCTGTTCTTGGCGTGCCGGTAGAATCGAAAGTGCTGCGGGGGGTGGATTCCCTGCTTTCCATTGTGCAAATGCCCGCTGGAGTACCGGTGGGCACCTTGGCGATTGGCGCTGCCGGTGCCAAGAACGCGGCTTTGCTGGCCGCTTCAATAGTGGGCTTGCAGGATAATGGAATCCAAAACCGGCTGGAAGAATTCCGGCGAAAGCAGACGCAAACCGTGCTGGAGACCAATCTTTGACGCAACAGCAAATTTTACCCGGACAAACCGTCGGCATTCTGGGCGGCGGGCAATTGGGGCGGATGTTTGGCATTGCCGCCCGGCGAATGGGATACCGGGTCCACTCCTTTGACCCAACCCGGGTTTGTCCGGCGGGTCAGGTAGCCGATGTGGAAGTAAATGCTCCTTACGATGATGTTGAATCCGCGCTCCATTTC
>CAZPPD010000472.1:0-5144 GCA_964588185.1 uncultured Alcaligenaceae bacterium
ACCGCTAGGTGTGGATAACAAAAAGGAACCAGCACCTGCTCCTCCGCTTCCTGGAAACTCTGGTTTGAACAAAAAGGAACCGGCCACGGTTCCGTCTCCCGGCCTTGAATTTAATGACAAAAAAGGACCAACTCCAGTTCCACCGCCGGGAAAAACAGAGTTCAACCCCAATCCGGTGCCGCCGCTTCCGGAAACGCCGGGATTGGATGCCAATGAAAAGAAGTTAAATCCCGGTCCGGCACCGGTTCCGCCAACACCGGAAGAAATAGGCAAAGCAACCAACAAAAGCACTGGCCCCATCCCGGCTCCTATTCCAACTGAAAATTTTGGGAACAACAAAAGGCCTATTCCGGAGCCCGGGCCAATCTCGCCGCCGGTAAAAAATTCCGGCGGGGCGGATCAGAACAAAGGTCTACCGCCTTCACCGGTCCCACCGGCAGCGGTTGGACTTGGTCAGAACAGCAACAAAGGGAACGGAAATAAAAATGAGGTCGTTGACAACCCCCAACCGGTTTCCCCCCCTCCACCAACCGATCCATCGAAAATAACTCTAAAGAAAATTGATCCGGTTCGGCCGGAGCCGAAGCTCCCAGCCGACAACAAGGACTTGTTCAAAGATCTCGAAAGCAAAAATAGAAATCCGAGGCCGTTGCCGGGGGTAGGAAAGATTCGCATTCAACCAGAAGATGAACCCCAGGAGATTCCGGCAACTCCGAATGGCAATAATGATCCCAAACCGCCGGCAACAATAGGTATCAGCTCCCCGGAAATAGGTATCTGCTCCTCGGAACCGGTGAAAAAGCAAACGAACTCCGATTACCTTGGAGTAAAAGTCCATCCACCGTCGCCGGGGTCGGTGATCGTGCGAAATTACAACGTGCAATTCGAAAAAGTCCAACCCGGCATGCAGAACTTCCAGAAAATAAGCCAAAAGATGTACGGTTCAACGGCTTATGCCCGAGCTTTGATGCTCTACAACCAAAATCACCCTGCGGTCAGTCAGCGTGTGCGGCAAAATCCGCAGAAACTAATGCCGGGAGATACCATTGTGATTCCGGATTTAATTCTGCTGGAAGAGCGCTACTCGAAAGAGATTCCCAATCTCCGTCCGCTGCCTTCTACACCGGCTATTGCGATCAATACTCCCAAAAAGTCTTCAGTCGGCCAAAACAAACCCAAACCGGTTCCCGTCCCCAATCGATTTCCCCCGAGAAATACAAAATCAAGAGGAAACACCAATCGGAACCCAAATAAAACTTGGTCTTCTCGAGAAACTCCCAAGGTTTATCAAGTGCGCGGCAATGGAGAGAGGATCATTGAAATTGCTCAACGGGAACTTGGAGATCCTCGCCGATGGACCGAGATTTTTCAGATGAACCCCCAGATCAACCCGGCTATTCCAATCCCCGGTGGGACTCGACTAAAGATCCCCGGGAAGTAATCTCCCAAATTCTTCATAGCAAGATTCATTGATTTTCTTCAAGTATTTTTCCAGAAGAACAAAAAATACTATTTAAGTAGGGACATGTTTGCCTCAAGTGAGAAAAAATATTCTATAGTTCAATGGAATCAGCAACTTCCTTGAGATATTTATCAATCAAATTAATTGATCAGCTAATAAAAAGTTATTTTTTTCGTTTTGGTAACTATTTCAAAATATTCATCCCCGGCAAGGAAGGACTTACATGGCAAAGGAAGCTTTCGATTAACAATCTAAGGAATTTTCCAAACAGGAGATTTCGGAGAAAGGTTCCTTATGAAGATTCTTATTGCCGACGATAACACTTTCTTTCGACTGGCATTAAAAGCAACACTTGAAGGATGGGGATATGAAGTAGTAGAAGCACCGGATGGAGCAGCCGCCTGGGGAATTTTACAGGAACCAACCGCTCCTAAGATCGCCATTTTAGATTGGCTCATGCCCAAAATTGATGGCTTGGAACTTTGCCGCAAGGTTCGGAGTTTACCGCGCCCCGAACCTGCTTATATCATCATCCTGACCAGCCTCGAGGGAAAAGAAAACATTATTAATGCCTTGGATGCCGGTGCGGATGACTATATCCTCAAACCATTTGACCGGGAACAATTGCAAGCCCGATTACAAGTGGGGCGCAGGATTGTCGGCTTGCAGACCAGCCAAACTGTTATTTTCACCTTTGCCCGAGCAGTAGAAGCCAAAAGCCCGTTCACTCAAGGTCACGCCGACCGGGTAGCTCATTATTCCTTGGCGTTGGCCAACGAGGTCGGCATCTCCAAGCCGGAATTGGATACCTTGCGGCGAGGGGCAATTCTTCACGACATCGGGAAGATTAGTATTCCCGATGCGGTGTTGAACAAAGAAGGGCCCTTAACGGATGAAGAATATGATGTGATCAAAGCCCACACCACCATTGGCGAGAAAATCGTCAAGCCATTGGAATCTTTGGAAGATACCCTCCCGCTTATCCGTTGGCATCACGAACGCTTAAACGGTTCAGGATACCCCGATGGTTTGCAAGGGGATGAGATTCCTTTCCTGGTTCGCATATTATCCATTGCCGATGTCTATGATGCCCTGGCAAGCGAGCGTCCTTACCGGCCGCCCATGTCTCACTGGAAATGTATGGAAATCATCCAGGAAGATGCTTCCCGGGGAGGATTGGATGCAGACCTAGTGGAAAAGTTCTCGTCCTTGCCTTTGGAAATTTTTCCGACCTTTTCCGGCCAGCTGAATTACACCGATTATCGGTTTAGCCAACCCATGCTTGTCGAAGAAAGTTAATGGCGTCCGGTTAAATCAACCTTTGCCTTTTTTCTCTTTATACTTCTCTGGTTCCACCCTTCACGGTCAAGTTCCGAAGGTAACTTCCATATTCTCGTCTTGATTGTCGATACCCTAAGCTGGATTCAAAGTCACCCCAATGAAAGTGCAACTTGATATGAGCATCCGGGTATTTGCAACAGTTCTTTGCGCGTTGCTTCTTTCGCATAATTCGGGTTATGCCCAGGACAGGAATAATCCGGAAGTTATTGTTGAGTGGAGTAGTAATTCTCCACAACGGACCGTGACCAAATACCAGTATTTTCCCGACGTAATCGACCACTCACAAAAAAAGCCTGCCGGGCAAAACAAAGCATCCGGAGATGATCTTGGTGATTTTTCCTTGGAGTTACCCACCCCAAGTCAATTATTTCGCCCGGAATCAGAAGCCCAATCGCGAGCCCGAATTCGGCAGCGGGCCTACGAACGGAAGATCACCAAGGTCGAGTTTCCTAAAGACAGTCCATTGGTCTATGAACGGGAAATGCCCTCTTACATGAAGCCGTATCAAGTTATTACTTTTCATTCCGAATGTGTGTTCTACCGTCCGCTTTATTTCGAAGAAAAACGCATTGAACGCTATCGGCATTACGTACCGGGCTTGGTGTGGATAACCTCTCCGGCCTTATTCTACGCCCGTGGCATTACCCTGCCGGCGCGAATGATCATTCGGCCGCCATGGGGTTGGCAATCAAGTCATCCATAAACGGAATAGGAAATCATTTTTCCGTACTTGGTTTGCCGGGCGGTGCACTTATCGGTGCACCAATAGAAGCAGGCGGATTAAATTCGGATGGGGGAGGCGGCAATTCTCGGCCACTTCGTTTTCCTGGAACCGGCAGTAGAATTTGAGCACCCGGTTGCGGCCAAACTCGTTTCGAAGCCGGCGGCTCTGGGAGATGAGGCTTGTTCTCTTCAAACTTCACTTTTTTAATTGGGCTTGGTGGCAGCAACTTTCGTTTCGAGGTTGGTTTGGGCGGCGGCAGCAACTGCCGTTCTTCCAAAGTTGGCTTTTTCCTCCCGGTCACAAGGGAGGTAACCGAACCGGGTTTGTGCTCCTCCGAGCTCAAGGTAATTCCGGAAAACTTCGGCAACCTTTCCTCTTGGATGTCCGGCTCCAAAAACGGATCGGAACCGGAAGGGGACTCCCGCAGCATTGCAGCTTTTTTCCAACGCCGCAGGAACAAACTGGCTTGGGGAATAACATCAGGTGGAACAGGACCTTCACTGATGGTCACATTTTCATAGTTGCAAATAGTGCCTTTCTGCCGTTCAAAATCGGCAATACCAACCCGGAAATTACATAAGGCGAAATATTCCTCGCGCAATGAATCCACCCAGTTCCGTTGTGCCCGCAACAACAGGTCAATGAAGGACCCGGGCTGTTTCGGATCGCCACCCGCTTTGAACTTCTCGTAGCGGGCTTTTAATTGCAGAGCAGCGGCTTTTCGTTGACTCTGGCGAATTTGATATTGTTCTTTGAACTGAACCAGATCCCGGTAACTGCGTTGCAGTGAAAATTCCAGCTTTTGTTTTTGGTCTTGCAAGAAGGAAATTCGCTGAGCCAAAAGCAATTTAGCCCGCGCTTTCTCCGAATGTCCCCCGCGAAAACCAAAAGGAAACTGCAAGCGCATGCCCAATTCCCATTGATGGCGCGGGCGGGCAAACACATTGCCGATACTGCCCCCTAAATCATTATCCAAGGCATTGACATCGTATCGGGAAACAAAACGAAGGTCGGGCTTGAGCCGGTCCATGGCTTTGGCCAAAGCCAATTGAGCCGCCTTGATCTCTTCCTGGACTTGCCGCAATTCCGGGCGAAATTCCTGAGCATCCGCCATGCTTGCGACCAAATCGGGTGTGTACCTGATCAGCTTGGGAAGATCCGAAGGAATGATCCGGGTGCCGTCTTCTGGTGGTAAACCAACAATATATCGTAGCCGCCGCTCCGCCTCCAAAACCCCGGGACGTCCCGGTTGACCACGGCCTAACGCCTGAATGCGTTGGCTGCGGAAAAAATGATATTGCTCCTCAATCAAAGCCAGATCTTCAATGCCGATCCCGCCGGCATCGTAGCGCGCCTTCGCGATCTGCCAGGCGGAATGAGTCTGTTTCATGCCGTTGTCGCTGCTGTAAAGATCCCAGTACGCACAATAAAGTTGCCAGTAAGCTTCTTCCACCCGGAACAATAATTCGTGAACGCGGCGTTCAAATTCCAGTTCGGTCTGATTGCGGCTAATCCGTGCCAGCAAAATTCCAGGGGTTCGAGTATCATTCGGAAAAGTTTGCCGCAAACTTCCCGGATGCTGATCCCGGATTTGGTTAATCTCAATTCCTGCCCCTT
>CAZPPD010000473.1:0-3509 GCA_964588185.1 uncultured Alcaligenaceae bacterium
GAATTACAAGAATTGCAAACGCAAGGGTTATACAAGCGGGAACGCTATATCCAAGGACCTCAAGGTTCGGCAATTCGGGTCGGCAATCAGGAAGTCATTAACTTTTGTGCCAACAATTATCTGGGCTTGGCCAATCACCCGGCTATTGTTAAAGCGGCCCGCGAAGGGCTGGATAAATATGGGTACGGAATGGCATCGGTGCGGTTTATTTGCGGTACCCAGGATCAACACCGGGATCTGGAAAAAGCCATTGCCGATTTCTTTGGAAAAGAGGATGCCATTCTTTACACCTCTTGCTTTGATGCCAACACTGGATTGTTTGAGACTTTGCTGACCGAAGAAGATGCCATCCTGAGCGATGAACTGAATCACGCCAGCATTATCGACGGTGTCCGGCTCTGTAAAGCGAAGCGTTTCCGCTACAAACACTCCGAGATGGCGGATCTGACTCGCTGCCTGGAAGAATCACAAGGAAACCGGCTGCGAATGATTGCCACCGACGGCGTCTTTTCCATGGATGGTGATTTTGCTCGGCTACCGGAAATCTGTGATCTCGCCGAAAAATATCAGGCTATTGTCATGGTGGATGATAGTCATGCCACAGGGATCATTGGAACGGGGGGCCGGGGTTCACCCGAGCTATTGGGGACTTTGGATCGGGTCGACATTATTACCAGTACGCTGGGAAAAGCCCTCGGAGGTGCTGCGGGTGGATTTACTTGTGCTCGCCGGGAGGTAGTGGATTACCTGCGACAGCGTTCCCGCCCCTATTTGTTCTCGAACGCTTTGCCGCCGGTCATTGTTCAAGCGGCAACGGCAGCGATTCATTTAGTCGCCGAAAGCCACGACCTCCGCGACAAGCTTCACCAGAATTCCAAGCGAATGCGAGCAGGATTGGAAGCGGCTGGATTAACTTTGAAACCCGGTCAACATCCAATCATGCCGGTAATGTTGGGCGACGCAAGCCTTGCCGGGAAGATGGCCGACCGATTATTGCAGGAGGGGATCTACGTAATTGGCTTCAGCTACCCGGTGGTACCCAAAGGGCAGGCCCGAATTCGCATTCAAATGTCCGCCGCTCATTCCGAGGAGCAGATCGACAGGGCAGTTGCTGCTTTCGCTGAGGTGGGGAAAGAGTTGGGAGTTATTTAACTACAGGGAGTTCTGGTAAGGCGGATCTTTCAATTCCGGGTTCCAAATTCTCTATCGGCGCAAGAGTAACCAACACCTTCTTAAATGCCGGAGTGCGGGAATCGGGGTCCGTAACGGTTGGAATCAGCACATTTGCCTCGGGGAAATACATCAAGGCATTTCCTTCTCGAATGTCATATTCCCGAACCAGGATATTCGGCATTTCACCTGTTTCGCTTTTAACCAACACCTTTTGGTTCACCACCAAGCCGAGCCGATCAATATCACCTTTGTTCAGGAGAATAACATCACGGCGATCTTGGCCCCGATAAATGTCCTCTTCCTCGTAAACCACGGTATTGAATTGGCCCTCCGAGCGAACAGTCATCAAACGGAGTTGCTGCTCCTGTCCTTGAAGAGGAGGGATGTCATGCGGGTGAAACTTTGCTTTTCCGGTATCGGTCGGAAATCGAGTTGTCGTCAAATGCCGATTGGGAATATGAAATTCTTCCTTGTGGTCTCCAATGGTGCCTGCTTTTTCATAGCCGGGGACAACCAAGCCGATCATCTCCCGAATGTTGCAGGTTTTCTTCATTTTACTCCAGGCAATAGGCCTTCTATCGGCGAAGACCTGTTCTCCTAAAGAAGCAATGATGTCCACCTCGGTGCGCGGTCCTTCCAGTCGAGGTGCTCCGCCATCACTAAGGCGGACCAAGTTAAACATCGACTCTTGGGTAGTCGGTTCGGGTTCTTCGTCGCGGGCACAGACCGGCAAGATGATGGTTTCTTTACCTCTACCCCAAGCGTGACCTGTGTTGAGAGTGGTGCTGAGGTAGGTGATGAGGTCAATATTCCGGAGTGCCTCCCGAGCGAATTCCGAAGCAGGGTTACTGCCAAACAAGTTTCCACCTAGACACATCGCTGTGCGAATGGATCCTTGGTGTGCTGCCTGCATACATCCCATGGTGTCAAGCCCCGGACTAGTCGGCAGGGACATTTGCAGGTGCTTTTCCAGATTTTCCAGGATGCCTTTCTTGAGCTTCGGAGTGACGCCAACCGAGCCCACCCCTTGCACATTGCTGTGACCGCGGATTGTTTACAATCCTGCATTGGCCCTCCCTACCATCCCCCGGAGCAAAGCTAGATTAACAATCGATTGCACATTTGCGACACCATGTTCGTGCTGAGTGATGCCCATAGTCCAGCCGAATACGACCTTCTTAGCTGCTTGGTAGAGGTCGGCAATCTTGGTGATCGTTTGCCTGCTGATGCCGGAGTTTGTCTCGATGTCCTTCCACTCCTCATACTTTACGTGATCACGGTAGGTTGCGAAGCCTTCGGTTGCCTCTTGCACAAACCCGTAGTCAATGGCATCCCGATCAAACAATATCTTGGCCACTCCGGTAAGGAGGGCGATATCGCCGCCAATATGAGGTTGAACGTAGAGGGAAGCAATCCGGGAACCAAAAAGGAGACTTCGGATGTCCGAAGGAACGCGAAAATTGACCAAGCCGACTTCCTTCACCGGGTTGATGACAATGACATGTCCCCCGGACCTGCGGATGTTCATCAGAGTTCGCATCAGCCGAGGGTGATTGGAAGCGGGGTTGCCTCCTATGAGGAAGAACAAATCTGCATTCTCGACATCCTGCAAAGTAACGGTAGCAGTACCGGTTCCTAGTGAGCCGGTTAGCCCAACACCGCTTGCTTGATGGCAGTAGTAGGAGCAGTTGTTGACGTAGTTGGTTCCATGCAGGCGGGCAAACAACTGGAGAAGAAAACCTGCCTCATTCGAGGAGCGGCCACTGGCATAAAAGAAAGCTTGGTCTCCCGGAGACTGTTTTAACTTATCCGACACTCGACTGAGAGCTTCTTCCCAGCTAATGGCGCGATAGTGACTACTGTTTGGTCCTGCGTACAAGGGTTGTTTTAAGCGGCCGCACCATTCCAACTCGCGCGGACTCAAGGATTGCAGTTGTTGGATGCTATACCGTTCAAAGAACTCCGGCTCCAGTCCTTTCTGCATATCCGCTACCATTGCTTGCAAGGATTTTTTGCAAACCTCCGGCCACTGCCCCAACTCATTCCGCATGCCGCCAAGTTGTCCACCCATTCCCAAGGCACAGGTCTTACAAACGTTCTTTGTCCGCATCGCTTGCCAAAGCTGACGGAAGCCAACTTTGCGGGCCATTCGCAAGGTGTATAGGATAGCAGCCCAACCACCGCCACTTTTCATCCGCTTCATTTCCAACTCTCGATCCGGAAAATCACCAGTAACTTTTTTCCCGCTGTTTGCCTCTACCATTTTATTTGATCAATGGAGGAAGCAGTTATTACCTGCAATAGAAGATCTTGGAGTTTTTCCTGTGAATCGATAT
>CAZPPD010000473.1:3609-5140 GCA_964588185.1 uncultured Alcaligenaceae bacterium
TTTTCCTTCGATTTTTCCTTCGATTTTTCCTTCGATTTTTCCTTCGATTTTTCCTTCTTCTTTTCCGATTTGGATCAAATCTTTTCCGGATTGAGTTTCCCGCAGGTCTGGTAAATCACCCAATAACATTTGTTCAATCTCCTTTTTTCCTTTGTTTTTGCAACGTTGCTCCAACCACTTGACGAAAACCTCGAGCAAGGTGGACTTCACCGACTCAGGCAAATCACTTAGCTTGATTTGATTGTAATATTCCCTGGCATTTTTTTCGAGAGTCTCTTGGTTGCTCAACAGCACTGGTTGAAATACTGCAACCAACGGATGATTTGCCTTCCGCTGTGCTAAGTTCTCCAAGATGTCTCGTAACGGAAAGGAATGGATAACTTTCTTCCAAGGATCCGTCTGAGGGTCGTGACTTGGGTAGCGAAAAAAGATTATTCCCTGGACCTCACGCATTCCCAGTTTTCTCTGGATCAGGGCCATTTCCAATACGATCCGAACATAAATGGTTGGATCGTTCTGAAACTGAAATTCCAATACCGTCAGCTTTTCCTGGCGGTTCTTGGGGATAAGAACCGCATCTGCACTTTGTTCGATTTCCTTCAAAGTTTCGGATTTGAAGGTGCACTCGCCGGGAGATTCGAGTCCTGTTAACTCGAATATCCACTCCGGGTTTGCCTCAAAGATGGAATAGAGCTGTTTGTCGGTTTTCATAGGACACCAAGGGGCTCACACTTTTGCCTGGTGAGTATAGACCACTTTACCAATGACGTCGTGCAGGCGCAAGAAAAGGAGATTGTTGTTCCCACGGCGGTTATAACTGACCGACAAGAACCCGCCTTGCACCCGGTGAAAGCGATGGTAATCGCGATTTAACCCGGGAGAACCACCGGCATGGCGATTACTGGCAGGGCCGCAGGAGAACTCATGGACCCTGGTTTTCGGATGCACCGAATGGTATTGCCAGTGCCGGTCCCCACAACAAATAAAGAAGCGTTCGGGCAAGTTTTTCTGAAACCATTGGCGTATTTCGTCCCCTTCGTGTTGAAAAGCTTCGTTGGAATGGTTGTCCCGCTTATTGCGGCGGTCGGGACCAACGATAGGAGTCGGACTGATTAGGACCTTAAAGACGGCATTGCTGGCCTGCATGGTTTGTTTGAGCCAGCGTTTTTGCGTTTCTCCCCAGATGGTTTTGTTGGGGCCGTCTGGCATGGTGTTAGGCGAGCGATAATCCCGACCTTCGACTAACCAGATTTGCAATCCACGTCCCCACCGATAGGTGCGATAGGTCAGTCTTCTCATCGGTACTTGCTCGCGGAATAGTTCAAGGCCCTGGTTAAAGGTGAACGGCAAAACCCGCTTCCGCCGCTGTCCGGGCCAGCAATCGTTGTAGTAACAATCGTGATCGTCTTTTTCCCAGTAGCCGGCCACCCGTTGGTGGAATTCGATGTGCCGGGGCAAGCCATCCATGCGATGCCAATGATGTCTGGCGAGTTCTACCGAATTGACCAGGGGATTGTCGTTGTCGTAATAA
>CAZPPD010000474.1:0-5135 GCA_964588185.1 uncultured Alcaligenaceae bacterium
TGGGGAAAGCCAATTCTTGGGAAGCACGCGTACAGCAAGTTATTGACCGCTTGGAACCGAGACCGAGTGTGGCAAAAGCAGCATAGAGATTCTAAATCGTAGGTCGGGGCTCCTGGCCCGACTAATCGGACAGGATCCTAGGTCGGCTTTCCTGGCCCGACCATTAGGACGGGATCGTAGGTCCAGTCTCCTGGCCCGACAAATGGGACGGGCCAGGAGACCTGTCTTACAAGAAATGTAGGAGGAGAAGAGGTAATGAGCAGGATACTTGCTCCCATCTGGGTTTATCTACAACAAATGTGGGCTAGCCGATATTTTTGTTACTCCTTGTTTCAATTGGACCTAACCCGGCGCTACCGGCGATCTTTTTTGGGAATTGCCTGGTCCATGTTACACCCGATCGGCATGACCATTGTATTCTGTGCCGTTTTTAATTCTCTCTTTCAACTCGACCTGCGAATTTATGCCCCCTTTGTGTTTACCGGGGTATTGCTCTGGAACTTCATCTCCAATTCGGTCCTGGAAGGATGCCAATGTATCTTCACAGCGGAGAAATATATACAGGCCCATCCGGCCCCATTGGCTATCTATCCATTACGTACTGCCTTGGGCATGATATTCCATTTGCTGGTCGTTCTATCCATTACATTAGTAGTTTCCTGGATAGGTCTTGGATTTAATAATATTGTGGCCTTAATTAGTTTGATTCCTACGTTGCTTCTTCTCTTAGTCTTTGGCTGGTCGGTTGCCGTGTTATTTGGATTGCTAAATGTCTACTTTACCGACATTCAACACTTAGCACAGATCGGTTTGCAATTGCTTTTCTACTTAACACCGGTTTTCTATCCACCCGAATTGATTGCCAACCGGGGGACTTTGACAAAAATCCTTGCGTATAATCCTTTGCGATTCTTTATGGATCTGGTTCGTGAACCCATATTATATGGACGTTTTCCAAGCTTATTATGTTACTCGTGTGCACTTGGTATGACTCTATTGTTGTTCTTAATCGCTGTTGGTGTAGTGATTCGAAACGAGCGGCGAGTGGTATTTGCCCTATAACTATTGAAAGCAATCCATAAATATCCCCATGAGTAAAATCGAACTGAAAGATGTTTCGTTGCGGTTTCGCGTTCGGAAAAACGGCCGCATCCCCTTTAAAGACTTCTTGATTAAACATTTCTTCCGCAAAGCCACCAATCCTTGGATGGAAGTCGATGCTTTGCGGCATCTTAACTTGACATTAAGTGACGGAGACCGGCTGGGCATTGTTGGTCATAATGGTGCGGGAAAAACTACCCTTCTAAAAGTGCTTGCCGGCATATATCCTTCTACCGCCGGCGAGTTAAATATCAACGGCCGTATATCATCGCTAATTAATATGAATGTCGGTGTTGAAGCGGATGCCAGCGGGTGGGAAAACATCGAGTACCGGCTTTATTTGCAAGGAGCGACTCCGGCAGTTGTGCGCGAAAAAAGACAAGCGATTGCCGACTTTAGTGAGCTGGGTGAGTTTATCCATATGCCGGTACGCTATTATAGTTTCGGCATGATGTTGCGCTTATGTTTTTCTATTGCCACCACTATTGAACCGGAAATCTTATTATTGGACGAAATCCTAAGCGCTGGCGATGCGGCATTCCAGGAAAAGGCTGAGGAACGCATTAACGAACTGATGGCGAATGCCCGCATTTTAGTTTTTGCCAGCCATGATCTGGAGGCATTGGCAAAGATATGCAACAAAGCGATATGGATGGATCACGGAACCATCAAACTCAAAGGTACTCCGGATGAAGTAATCCAAGCGTATATAGACCATGTTCATGCCACTCCCGCCAAAGCAGCTTGAGGCAATTCCCTTTCCCCCGTTTGTCTACTAAAATAATTTACAATCCAATCCAAATAGAACCTTCCTTCGTCCTAACAGCGGAGTAAGTTCATCTGCAATTACACATCGGGGGAAAATTCATGCGCTATTTACTGGGGCTACTGTTAGGAACCGGAATGCCTTTGGTTGTCGATGCACAACCAAAGAAAAACGGTGAACCCTTTTCTCCGGAATTCATGGTGGTGTCCAAGTTGGATGCTGCCAATGATTACCTGGTCCTAAAGATAACCCAGATTCGCCAACAAGAAATTCAGGAACTGGCGATTACAAAAGGTGTGACCTTGAAGTCGCAAATGGTTTGGGGACCTTCGCGGGAGGAAAGATATCTGAAACTGAGCAAATGCAAAGTGCAATATGCTAGTGGGAAAGTAATTCCCCACAAGGCTTATGCCAAGCAATTGAAACCAGGGACGGTATTAGTATCGACCATGACAGGCCGACCCCCTGCCAAGGTCTTTCTGAACCTACTGCGTCCGGAAACCCTTATTGTGATCGCCCCGGAAAGGAAACTGGACCCCCGAATCAAATTGCCGCCAGCACCTTCGAGGTGAGGATATTTTTTTATTGTGGCATCTCGATTAAGCTTCGGTTGGGTGGCACAAGTGGCACGCCCTGAGTCTTCGACGACGGGGCGACTTGAATGGGATGCGAAGGAGCACTCATTTTTCGATCTTCTTCAATGCCTCTGCCGCAAACCCGCCCAACTCTTCGTCCTTCGACTTTGCCGCCTCTTTTAGTGCCGGGATCCGCGGCTTCAGCAGGTGGGCCGATCTGACCGAGGGGGCAAACGGCCTGCTTGCGAAGCCATGGCTTTTTTGCTTTCCACAGAAGGGTGGTCAGTAGATACTACGATAAG
This sequence comes from uncultured Alcaligenaceae bacterium, assembly GCA_964588185.1. Taxonomy (GTDB): domain Bacteria; phylum Planctomycetota; class Planctomycetia; order Gemmatales; family Gemmataceae; genus CAZPPD01. The sequence continues at coordinate 2,745 of CAZPPD010000474.1, forward strand.
TTGGCGATAAATCCAAAAAACCGCAATCAGGGAATTGCAACCAATTTTGGGCACTTTCGAGGAATTTTCGATTTACCAAGCCGATAAAAAAACGATTTGTGAAAATCGTGGTCATCTATCTATCTCGCCCATCACTATATCGATACTCCCAATAATCGCCGGAATATCTGCGATCAGACATCCCCGGCAGATCTCACTGGTCACACTGAGATTGGAAAAACTGGAGGAGCGAGCTCGAACACGCAAAGGAACTGCGTCCTTCGTATTGCGGCCGACGACATAGAAACCCATTTGTCCGCGCGGGCATTCGGTTTCGACGTAAGTTTCACCGCCGGGAAGTTGATTGGGCGGCTTGATGCGGTGGGAACCTTCGGCTTCGGGGTAGCGTTTAAGTCCCTGTTCGATGATGGAGATGCTTTCCAACACTTCACGCATACGGACATAAAAACGGTGCCAACAATCCCCGATCACAGCGTCCGGGGGAGCTTCCGGGAACGGAGGGATGATCACATTAAAGTCATACTGGTCATAGCCGCAGTACGGTTCGATTCGGCGAAGATCCCAATCCGGGTCGCCGTTTTCTCGATTCAAGGAACCCCGCAACATTGGACCGCTGCACCCGTAATCGATACCCATTTCCTTGGACATAATGCCGATGTTGGCAGTCCGCTGAATGAAGATATGGTTGCGGGTTAGAAGGGTGTGGTACTCTTCGATCCTGGGCTTCAGATAATCCAGGAATTGCTGGCATCGCTCTGCCCAGCCCTCGGGAAGGTCATCATGAACTCCACCAATGGTGATGTAGCTGTAGGTTAATCGTGCCCCGCAGACCTCCTCGAAGAGGTCCAGGATCATTTCCCGTTCGCGAAAGGCATACAGGAATGGACTGAAAGTTCCCAAGTCCAACCCATAGGCCCCCATCCCAACCAAGTGACTGGCAATCCGGTTGAGTTCGGCGATGATGACCCGGATGACTTGAGCCTTCTCGGGAAGTTCCATGTCGCAAAGCTTTTCCACCGCCATGGAAAAACCAAGATTCATGTTCATCCCGGCAAGGTAATCCATGCGATCCGTGTAGGGAATGAATTGGTATGGAGCGACATTCTCACGGATTTTTTCAGCACAACGGTGCAAGTAGCCGAGGTGGGGAATAACTTCCGAAACGACTTCTCCGTCTGTTCGCAATACCAAGCGAAGGACGCCGTGGGTACTGGGATGCTGCGGCCCCATGTTGACCAGCATCTCGTCGGTGCGAACATCAAACTCAACAATCGAAGGATCTTGTTGTTCAACCGTAGCCATATATGTTAGTTCCGAATCAGGAGAATGGTGAAATCTAGCGCCCGCGAATTCCGTGATATTCCAGTGGAAATTCGTAATCTTTCCGCAAAGGATGGCCAACCCAATCTTCTGCCAGCAATATCCGGCGTAGTTCGGGGTGGCCGGTAAACCAGACCCCACTCAAGTCATACACTTCTCGCTCATGCCAGTTGGCAGCGTTCCAAATAGAAACCACGGAGGGAACTTCCGGTATCTCGCCTTCCTTGTCATCTTTCCAGCGTTGAAGCTTTACCTTCACAACAAACCGATGTTTGTGGATGAAGCTGGAAAGGTGGTAGACCACTTGGACATGAGGGTCAAATCCGGCCTTGGCAACCTTTTTGGGGTCTATTTCCAAGTAATCGACACCGCTGATGCAGTTGAGGATGTCGAACTTAAGGTCCGGATCTTCACTTAGGTAAGTGCCAATTTCGAGCAGATCCTCAGGAGCAACTAGGATATTCGGATCTTTGGCTTCCAGATCTTTTTCTTTGATTTTGTCTCCAAACTTCTCTTCCAGCTTGGAGATAATATCGGTCGCATTCATTTACAATTACCCTGTGAGAATTAAGCTTTCGCCGGCGTAGCCAGTTCCTTATTCTTCTTGGCGAAAGCATTCTGGATTTCCTGTTGCTTGACCGGATCTTCTTCCATACCGCCTAATTCAGGGGGCAGCATAACATAGCCGGTGCGAGCCGGTACTGGCACCTCTACCGGTTGGTTTTTGGTGTACTGTTTCATTCCTTTGACTTTGTCCTGGATCCGCATCAGGCCTTCCAGCAAAGCCTCGGGCCTAGGGGGACAACCCGGCACATAGACATCAACCGGGACTGCCAAGTCTACGCCTTTAACCACATTGTAGCCATACTTGTAATAGGGTCCGCCGCCGCAAGTGCAAGCACCCATGGCAATTACAAACTTGGGATCAGGCATTTGGTTATACAAGCGGCGGACACGGCTGGCCATTTTGAAGTTCACCGTACCGGCCTCAATCATCAAGTCTGCTTGGCGTGGAGTAGCCCGAAACGCTCCGGCTCCAAAACGGTCTATATCAAACCGCGAGGCTCCAAC
>CAZPPD010000475.1:0-5131 GCA_964588185.1 uncultured Alcaligenaceae bacterium
CTCATCCAAGAGGTGGGGATCGACATGGAATATTTTTACGACTACCGGATTCCCCTGCCGCATTTCCACCAACTGCACCGATCCTTGGTCATCCAAACCAACTGCAAAGAGGCGAGCAGGTAAAATCAGTCGTAAAGCCGCATGGGAAACTTCCTTCTCGTGGAGATTCCGGGAGAGGGTCAAGAGAATAATGACCCGGTCGATTTCGGCGGGTTGATCCAGCACTTCCTTGAGAGCCTTTGCCGGATTCGGGGTTAAGTCACTAGCCTCGACCAATTCTCCGAAACTATCCGTCTCTTCTTGTGTCGGATCCAATAAGGTTCCATAGTTGCCGGTAGTAGCGAGGAAAAAAGGAATACGGTCCTTTTCCGCTTGCTTTCCCAAGGCCAAAGCTGCGGCAGCCAAGATTAAACGGACACCTCCCCAAGTCCGCACGCCTTGATCGAGAAGCACTACCAATTCCCGCCGGGTTTTAGTGTTCGGTTCTTCCCGGCGGAAATAAAGGAGTTCCTGCTCCGCAAAACGCCGGTAGAACTCTAATTCGTCCAGGGCAAATTGACTAGGCAATACCTGTTCGAACTGACCTTTGGTAATAACATCGGAATAACCACCTGTGGAAATTTTCTGGGGTTCCAGTTTGCGTTGGGGCAACGTTAAGGCACTCATCAACTGAGACACTAAGGGCCGAGCGCCTGCCAAGCGCGGCCGCTCCAACAAACTGGCTAATACTCTTCCCAACGACGGCGGCAAGGTTAGATGGCGGGATATTTCTCTGCCGGCTACGCGAACGGGACCTGTCCCATGACGCAGCCATTCCCGCAAATCGTCATCGGTGTAAGGTTGGAGAGCCTCGGTTAGAATTCGTTCAAATTCGCTGGGGCCATACGGGGGATTTTCCGATGGGAAAAAGGTATCGTGGAAGCTGCCGACAAACCAGCGGATCGGCATTGCATTCAGCAATCGGTCGATCACTTCGTCGCAATAAACTCTCCCGCCGACCTCCGGAATATCTTGGCACAAGACAGCGGCGAAACCACCGGCATTCCGGAGTTTCTTTCCCGTTTCCGCAAAAGCCTGTTGCAGCCGGTGAAATTCAAGGTGTCGGATACCCCTTTTGTTGCGGATTAAATCCACGAGGTGAAGAATAAAAGCGAAGTGAATTAATGGACGCCGATTGGCAAAGCCTTCCAGGAAGATCGCGATCTCTTCCACCAACGCAAAGGTAACCTTATGGCTGGATTTGAGGTGGTACTCCAATACATTTTCTTCAGTCGACCAGCGAATCCCGCCTAAGTACTCGCAATAGGCTCCGTTTAGTCGCAGGTATTTGCCGGCAGCACTCATGAGGCAATCTCCTGGGCGAGCAAATGCAAGCTTGCTCGAGAGAGAGGATCCAGCGCGGACCGGGTGATGATTTCTTTTTTCTGATGGCGAAACAACAGAACTTCGTCCGCTGATAATTCCAAAGCTTGACAATAGGCACTCTCCGGTAGCTTTGGGGATATGCGGTATCCCAACGGAACCAGCAATCGATACCCCCAAAACAATTCACTTTCCGGAAAGGGCGGCAGGTTTTCGCCGAAGAGAATAATCTCTTCTTCTTTATATGCCCCTCTCAGTTTTTCCAGGCGAACCTGGGAAACCGAATCAGCCCAGAGGGCGACGTTGGCAATAGAGGTGAGTAAAGCGGATGTTGGTTGAGGTTTGCTTTCCGGAACCAAATCCAAGGATAACCGTTGAATGGGGAGCGAGGAAATTCCCACGGGCTTCATGGCCTGAGGAAAGATCAGATTGGCTAATTGCACGTAGTTAAGATTGTCCGGAAGATGAAATGCCGGCAGATGGGAACCCAATGCGAACCGAACCCCGTCTCGGTCTTCGTATAGTTGCACTTCTGGAATCGACAGCAAACAGGTAAGGACATCTTCCTGACCTTTCCGCCAACTTATCCAAGCCCGGTTATCGTCGAGTGCAGCTGTGATTCCCGGGGTGCACCGAATTGCTGCCAACGAGCCCAATTCGGACTTTGGAATACAGGCGAGACAGACGTGTTCCATTGACTTGGTCATGCTTACCCTAATTTTTCCATGACTTTTCGAGTTCTTTCTTGTAAGTGTTTTCGTCCTGCTTGATCCGATAGCCAAGCGGTGCGATCCGAAAAATCTGCTAATCTCTCTTTTAAACGAGCAATGGCAGTCAGGGATAACTCACCGTTTTCCACTTCCTTTTCCATAGCCTCTAGTTGGCGAGCAAGGTCTTCCCCATTGGCATCTGCTTGGGTTAACGATAACGGATGGCGATCCTCCTCTTTCTCATAGCGCTGCAAAATTGCGTTGATAAGAGCAGACAGCGGGTCAATCTGTTCTTCTCGTTCCCACATATAGCGGAGGACCCAAAGGTCCGCCGGGTTCGCGATTTTCCGCCCGCATAAGAGAGCCGATGAGGCCAACAATTTCAAAACTTTCACTGCACGGCGATCCGAAAAAGCGATTCCCAAGTCCCGGATCTTAAAAATGGTCTCTATATACGCTTCCATTACTTTAGAGAGGTCCACTTGATAGACTTGGCTGCTTAGTTCGGCCAATTCGTCTGAAGTGATACTGGTTTTTTCCACAGCCGTGGTTTCCAAAGCCCAACCGGCTTGCAGTAGCTGCGGCATGGAATCCCGTTTCAGATTTTTGACCTGACAGCGAAGCAAAAAGCGGTCGAACAGAGCTTTGAGGGCATCCTCTTCGGGGAGATGGTTGGAAGCGGAATAGAGGGAAATCAACGGAAGCCGGTGCGTCTCTAACCCCCGGCGGTAGATGCGCTCATTTAATACTGTCAGGAGATTATTGAGGATGGCGCTGTTGGCGTTGAAAAGCTCGTCCAGAAATACGAATTCCGCCTCTGGAAGCATGCCGGAAGTAACCGTGGTTACTTGACCTTCACGCAAGCGGGCAATATCGATGGGACCAAAGATTTCGTTGGGCTCGGAGAAGCGAGTAAGCATGTACTCAAAATAGCGTCCTTGGACCGCTTGAGAGAACTGGCGGATCAGAGCTGATTTTGCCGTTCCCGGCGGGCCGAAAAGGAATAGGTGTTCCCCAGCTACCGCAGCCAAGGCGATTAACTCGATGACCTCATCCCGGCCGACAAATCGCTGTTTCAACGGGTCGACTACTTCTTGGCGAACCCGTTGTACGACCCCTTCGCTCATTCCTGGTCCTCTTCGTCCGTAGGTGTTTCCGAGGCATCCGTTGGCAGTAACTTCGGATCCTTCCCCAGATCGTACCAAACCAATTCTATATATTGTTTCGCCGGACCATCCGGAAACCAAGCTCTTTTTTCTTTCCGGCACCAGCGTTCCGCATACAAGAACAGCAAGCCGGAATGGTTGTTAAAACTGAGATCTCCTGTTGGCTTTTCGGTTACCTCGGACAAGACTCCCGACAAAGGCCAATGGCAGAAAATATCCGCCAGAATTTTCACTAACGGTTCTCCGTTTTCTTGAGCCTTTGCCCGGTGGTGTACTGCGGGTAAAAATCGAAACAACAAATCCGCGGATAAATGATGAGCCGGACTTTGGGGCTCGATAGGCATGCGCAACCTCTTTTCCAATTCTTTGCCGGGGACGGATTGATCCACCAAAGACCAAGACGCCTGGTACATCAATTGAAGTGCGGCAAACAGGACCTCCTCATCCTTGTCGATTGGCGGTCCGGAAATGCTCAGCCGGAAATTATCAAAAGTTCGAGTAAGGATTTCCAGGACGGCATTGTCTGCTTGTGGATTTGGATCAGGGTGATCGCGAAGGACAACTTATCATTTCATTAGGAGTTTACTGGCAAAATCAGAGAGCGGAGACATGGATTGATTCTTTGATGAAGAAATACTCTGTGGTTGACCGTCCATATGAATGTTTTATCCAGGACCCTTCTATCTTATCAGCCTATCTCCTTTTCCAAGTTGTCCTTTCCAACTTAGTTTACTGGCCAATAGTGGTCTTGATTCTTTTTTGGAATGGGATTATTAGCCATCCTCAAATTCTTTAATCAAAATCGACAAAATCGCCGGATTGTTTTCTGCAACTTAGTGGGGGAGCAGAAAAACCTATTCCGATATTTTTCGCCTGCGTGTTCCAAGGATTTTTCCTTCGGACTCAGAATGAGGTTGCCCCAAATGCGGAACATTCATTTGTACCTTTTGCTCATCGGCCTTGCCTTTATTAGCTCCGGTTGTGTGTTGGTGCGGGATGCGACCGATTTGATTGCTTACCGTAGTTGTGAATCCATCGACGAGTACTTTGAGAAAAAACGCAACTGTCGCTGGGCCGCTGAAGCGTGGGAAGAATTCAGCAAGAACCAACCGACTCCGTTCTACAGCCAGGATTTCGCAATCGGTTTTAAAGAAGGGTATGCCAAGTATCTTTACGACGGCACCCATAAACCACCGGTTTTGCCGCCACGGCGATATCGGAAAAGCAAATACCAAACTCCCGAAGGGTATCGTGCCAAGCAAGACTGGTTTGCGGGATATCGTCAAGGAGTGGCCATTGCGAAGGAGCAAGGATTCCGGGATTTAGTTACCGGTCCATCCGCCTTGCGTGAGAACGAAATCCGTCTTCCCCAAGAAATCCATCTTCCCCAACCAGTGGAATTTCCAGTTCCCCCTTTCGAGGAAACTTTGCCGGCCCCTTCCATGGATGAAAAAATAAATCCGAAGGAAAAAATAAAACCGGTATTCCTGGAGGTGAAAGAGGGGGAGTCTGCCAATTTCCCAATGCCGGCGGGCAAAAAGAATCCTGTCATTCCGCCGCCGATTCCACCCGGAGAAATGAAAATTCAAAAGTTGCCCTATGAGGAATCAAAGTTAGCTATTCCAGTGGACCAGGAGAATGCTCAGGGCATTCCTCCGCCTGTTTCACCAGGTGAGATGAAAATCCAAAAGATAGGATTTGAGGAAACAAAATTAGCAATTCCGGTGGAGGAGGAAAATACTCCAGTCATACCGCCTGTTTCATCTGGTGAAATGAATATCCAAAAGGTGGGATATGAAGAAACAAAATTAGCTATTCCGGCCGATCTGCAGGAAAATACTTCAGTCCTAGCACCACCAAATCCATCTGAGAAATTGAATATCCAAAAGGTGG
>CAZPPD010000476.1:0-5123 GCA_964588185.1 uncultured Alcaligenaceae bacterium
GTAAGCGGCTGGATTCAGAATCAGGAAAGCCAAAACACCACCGGCCAGGACCATTAATCCAGCCCGACCCGAGAGATAACCCGCGCCAAAGGAAAGCGGAGTGATGGCAAACACAAACAACATGTAGTCCGGCAATCCCAGGAGGCGGCCCACGTCTATGGTTTGGTTGGTAAGAAGTAAATCCGGTTGTTTGTCTCGGTCCCGGTCGATTTCTCGGGGCAAAGGCTCACTCTTATCACCACGCGGATCCGAAAGCCGCCAATCAATACTTTGATAGCCGGGCAGATTCTTGTTAATCGACTGCAATTCCACTGGAAGAAATATCAGAGCCCCAATGACCACTCCGCCTAGAAGAACCATTGCCTTTCTTGGCCCAGCCCCCGGAGACTTGAGGATGGCCGCCACCGCAGTCCCGCTGGGAAAGCGCAGGCGATCGATGTCGATCATTTGCTTTCTCAAGGGCACAATAAATGCCACTCCAATGATGGCTCCCACAGTTCCCGCCAAGGTAATCCACCAGAAGCGGGGCTCACTCCAGGTCAACGGCTGGTTTAACAAGAACAGCACTGGGACAGTGAAAATAATTCCGCCGGTAGCGGCATTAATAGAGGAGGCTATGGTCTGGCCGATATTGGTTTCCAGGATGGAGCCCTTGCGGAGAATTCCTCGAAGGACGCCAAAGCCGACCAATGCCGCGAGTGTGCTGCCGACAATGGTGAACCCAAGCTTTAATCCCGCGTAAGTGATGGAAGCATTCATCACAATCCCAAACAAAACTCCATACAAAATGGAGCTGAGGGTTGCTTCCCGATAGCGGGTTTGAAAGAGGCCTTGCGAATTGTTGGGGGGTGGTTCGCGTGATTTATCCGGTTCAGCCATAATGGTTAGAATTTAATGTTTGGTTTTGGATCAGTATTGTTTGTATGGAGAGAGAGGATTGGCTCCAAGCCGGAGAGAGAATCCATAATAATAAACTGCCTCTTATGTTATTCTGGAAAATCTATTCTGCAATCAGAATTCAGCAATATGATTGAATTTTACCTGGATCATACTGATGGAAAAGCCCGTGCGGGAAGGTTAGTGACTCCTCACGGTTTCGTGAAGACTCCCGTTTTTATGGCAGTGGGAACGCAGGCTACTGTGAAAGGATTAACTCCGGTTCACCTCAAGGATGTAGGAGTTCGGGTTGTTTTGGGGAATACCTATCATTTGGCGTTGCGGCCGGGAGATGACCTGATTGCCGAGATGGGCGGGCTACATCGCTTTATGGATTGGAATGGGCCGATACTAACCGACAGCGGCGGCTATCAGGTCTACAGCTTAGCGGCATCGCGGAAGATCACCGATGAGGGGGCAACCTTTCGGTCTCACATTGACGGGGCTTTGCTGGAGCTGACTCCGGAGCGAGCCGTGGAGATCCAGGAAAACCTTGGTTCGGATATTGCCATGTGTTTGGATGAATGCCCGCCGGCGGATACCGACCCGGAGTATTGGCAGGAAGCGGTCCGGCGTACCATTTCCTGGGCAGAACGCTGCAAACGTGCCCACAAGAGAAACGATCAGTCCTTGTTTGCTATCGTTCAGGGCGGAACCAATATTGATTTGCGGCAACGATGCGCTGAAGAGTTAGTGAACATGGATTTCCCCGGCTATGCCTTGGGGGGATTTAGTGTGGGAGAAACCCCGGCGCAGATGGTTGCAGCGCTGGAACCCAGTGCAGATTGTTTGCCCCCGCAGAAGCCACGTTACTTGATGGGGGTTGGCCGACCTCAGGATATTTTGCACGCAGTCCGCTGCGGCGTGGATATGTTTGATTGCGTCTTACCCACGCGGAATGGCCGGAATGCTTCGGCATTTACTATGGATGGGCCGTTAAAAATTAGAAATTCCCGGCACAAGCGAGATCCCGCTCCGTTAGAATCCGATTGTCAGTGTTACACTTGCAGTCGGTTTAGCCGGGCGTATTTGCATCATCTCTTTCTTGCAGAAGAGATGTTGGGGCCAACGTTGGTGTCGTTGCACAATTTGGCTTTTTATTGCCGCCTGATGCGGGAATCGCAGAAAGCCATATTGGAGAATCGATTTGACGAGTTCTGCAGGGTTCACGGGGTGTCCCCCTGATTTCGGGGTTGTGATCACCTTATGGTCTGAAGCATGCTCGCCTAGATTCTAAAAGGACTTTGCTTTCAACCAAAAAACGGAGAAGATTCAGAATGGTAGGGGTGAGCCATGGCCCCCATAATATTTGAATCCCAAAATCCCGTGAGACACTCGGTTCACCTTGCCCGTTGGGACCCGGATCTTTAGTATATTCCTTTTCTTTCCGGTTTGGTAAATTTTAACAAGGGATGAGGTTTTCGGTATTCATTGAAGTGGAAAATCTCCACCCAACCCTTTCGTGCCGGCAGTCGTAGTAACTAGAAGAAAAGTGAGACGGAATGTTTTGGTTTTATTCGTTGATGGTGTTTGCCCAAGGGGAAGAAAAAGCTCCCCCGGGTGGCGGCGGGTTGTTATCGAGTCCTCTAATTCCCATTTTGTTGATTCTGGTTCTTTTCTTTTTCGTGGTGCATCTCCCGGCGCAGCGTCGACAGCAGAAACAGCGGGAAGAGATTCTGAAATCCCTGAAAAAGAATGATAAGGTCCTCACATCAGGTGGAATTATTGGCATCGTTGCTTCCGTACAAGAAGGCGGCGACGAGGTGACCTTGAAGTTGGACGAAGGGAAAATGAAGATCCTGAAAAGCAGCATCGCCAAAGTGATCACCCCGGAAGACGAGAAGAAAGAGGAAGAAAAGAAATAGAATTTGCAGGGCAGAGCAAAGTGCCGCAAGGTTAGGGATGATTTAAAACGAGAAAGATTAGCTTGATAGGGCCTCGCGAAACCCTGAAAGGGCATAGTTTTGCCCGGCCGTTTTTGTTGTCTATCAGGACAATGTAAGGGCATCAGAAATTTAGCCCAAGGTAAAGGAAACGCCGCCTTGGGTGGTATAAGGCAAACAATTTAATCCTCCCCAAAAGTTTCAGAAATTAGTTTAGGGAAGAATATGAAATCGCATTTCTGGAGAATCGTAATTTGTGTCACTCCGGTGATTTTATCTTGCTGGATTGTCTATCATGCTTGGGTTAACGACCTCTTTAAGTGGGGGGTGGACCTCAAGGGTGGGACAATCCTGGTGTATGAGATTGACACCCGCAAGATGCAGCAGAAAGAAGAAAAACAAAAGGGAAAAGAGGAAGCCGGGCCTCAATCCAATGTCGAGTATTTTAAGCAAACCACGGGTAAACTGGCCGAAGCGTTAAAACGCCGCATTGATCCTACCGGCACTTATAATATCGTGATTCGCCCCGCGGGCGGTGAAGGGCGAGTGGAGATTATTCTCCCCACCGGCGGGGAAAAGCGGGCGCGCAAAGCCGAAGAAGCCTGGCAACAATTGCTCAAGAACATGGAGAAAAAATGGTCGGTCGAAAACCTTGCTGTCCCTCGAGGTAATGTACAGGCTTTAGTCGATGACATCCAAAGTCAGCGGTCGCGGGAACTGTGGAGAAAGAAGTTATTTCAATCCCTGAAGCCGACCACGAACGGGGTAGCCAGTGTCATTGGAGTCGGCCTCTCCCCCTACTCTTCCCTGCCGTTTATTACCAGCTACCGAGCATATGGAGTGGAGGATGCTTGGAATAGGCTGGTCCGCACTACCTACGACACCAGCGTCAATCCGGATGCCTGGCGGTCCTTGTCCATCGTCAAGCCGACCCGCAACGGGGCGGTCAGTTTGGTGGGACTTACCGGCGGTCAAAATCCAATCCTTAACTTCCTGACGACCTATCGGGCTTATGGTTCGCCGGCGGACCGCTTGAAGAAAATCCCCAATGGGGACATCGACAAGTTGGTGGAAGTGCTAGGGGAATCTTTGACGACGAACAATCCGGGGTTGATCGAGAGCTGGATTAAACAAGAAGCCTGGAAGGAGTTGATTCGCCGAGCCGTGATGAAGTGGCCGGAATTGAAGGATCAAGAAAAGGTCATGTTGGAGAAGATTCCGGCGGATAGTTTTCGCGAGCTGGTTGGCCGAATCGAAACCAAGGGCAATGTCATTTCGCAGGCGGCACTCGATGTGGTGGAACCTTTGATTGGCCGGGATTCTTCGCCGAAGGATCTGATTCCGAGAAAAGAAATTGAGGAATTCATCATTGAAAACTACGGCCCCCCGGATTACCTGATTCGCGAATCCGTCGCCAATTTGGATGAGGAAATGGGCCGGTCCAAGGATTTAACGATTGAAGAAATCCAAAAGATCAAAGACCGCATTTCCAAGGTAGGAGCATTGGAGTTTCGCATCCTGGCCAATCAAACCGACGATGCCTTGGCCATCAAGGAAATTCAAAAGCTGATTAATGATGCCGCGAAAAGCGGCGACGAAATTCTGGAAAAAGCCGCGATCAAAGGCGAACCTCCGCCGGTCACCATGGATTACGAGAATCCGGACGTGCCCCGAATGTACACCATCAAACTGCCGCGTGGCGTGAAGTCGGTTGTTACCTATAGCTGGGCCGAACTGGGCAAACAGGAACGGGCGGCATTGGGATTTGACAACGCGTCACGGACGAGCGCCAACAAACGGCGGCGGGATATTTGGTTCACCATGCACAAAGCCGATGGGCAGGCAATCCAAATCCCCGACCCGGCTACCAAGAAGAATCTATGGCAAGGGGCGTTATTCTACCGCCGGGAATGTATTGACCGGACTCTTCCGGAAAAAGAACGGCGGGAGAAGAAGTATGAATACTTTGTGCTGACGCGAAACCCGGAAATTGTGGATGGCAAACAAACACCGCGGATTACCGGGGATTACCTGGTTTCGGCCTCCACCGACACCACCCAAGGGCGTCCGGCGGTGGCGTTTACCTTTAATACCCAAGGGGGAGATTTATTCGGGAATCTGACACGAATGAATCGCCCGTCGGGAGCCGGCGCCGAAGAAAGTAAAATCAAACGCCACTTGGCCATTATCCTGGACGGCTTGGTTATTTCAGCTCCGACCATTAATTCCGAGATCCGCACGCGCGGACAAATCACCGGCGATTTTACCAAACGCCAAGTGGATGAGATGGTCAGTATTCTGCGT
>CAZPPD010000477.1:0-5121 GCA_964588185.1 uncultured Alcaligenaceae bacterium
AGAAACAATTGCATTTCGTTTTTGATCATTTTTCAGGAACAAGGATCGAATTTCCGCATGCTTGGGTCCCAGAGTGCTTGCTTCCGTCGGAAAAGTGATTCGCCTCCTAATAAGAATCACTGTTGAGCATTTGTTCCATTGCAGCCGAGATCCCTTCTTTCGCTTCGAAGATGGCCGATCCCGCGACCAAGACGTCAGCCCCTGCTTCGGCAACCAAAGGTGCTGTGTGATGGTCAATTCCGCCATCCACTTCAATCTCACAGGATAGATTTCGAGACTGGATGAGATCCCGGAGGCGCCGGATTTTTGCCAGAGTACCGGGAATGAAAACTTGACCGCCAAATCCCGGATTAACCGTCATCACCAAAACTAAATCTATGTCGGGAAGTATTTCCTCCAACACGGAGACTGGGGTAGCGGGATTTATCGTTACTCCCGCTTTCTTCTCCAAAGTGCGGATCTTTTGGATGATGCGATTCAAGTGTGGCTGCATTTCCTGGTGGACGATTATGGTGTCCGAACCGGCTTTGGCGAAAGCTTCCAGATACCGGTCAGGCTCGGAAATCATTAGATGCGTTTCCAAGGGAAGTTTCGTGACGGGGCGAAGGCTTTTCACCACCACCGGACCGATGGAGATATTGGGAACAAAGTGCCCGTCCATAACATCAATATGAATTCGATCTGCCCCGGCACTCTCGGCTGCAATTACTTGCTGCCCCAAACGTGAGAAATCTGCCGCCAAAATGGAAGGAGCTATTTTAATCTTTTTTTCCACAGTTGCACCAATTCTGAATTGAAGCCCAGAACCCTCAAATCTTCCTCACAGTCATTTATCTTAGTATTTTCCTGGTCTGAATGGACTGCCCCTCTTACCGGAATTTCCGTTCTTATCTTCCACCCGTTTTATTTCCGCAAAATCAGCCCCGAGCGCAAGTTTCATTAAAGTTCACGTTTTCTTCATGGAATCGGACTTTCCCAGCAAGTTCGAAAACAACAAACCAAAAAAGGGAGAAGGCAATGAATAAATTGTTAAGCGTTGGATTTGGCGGATTATTGGCAGCCGTAATGACCCTTGCGACTGTTGCCGAAAGTCAGGCTCAAGGATTCTCGATTCGCTTTGGATATAGTAGCGGATATTCACGGGGATATGGAGGGCCTGGTTTTTATGGTGGTCGCGGATATGGGCCTCCCCGAGTAGCGGGTTACCCACCGGTATATCCCCGCTATGGCCGGCGGTCATGTGTTCGACCCGTGGTAGTTCCTCAATACCACCATCACCACTATGGTCCAAGGCGGAATGTCCATTTCCAAGGCGGATTCTATGGCCCTCGCCGAGGTCCTCACGGACGCTTTCACCACTAAGTTATCGGGCAGGCCATTTTGCCGCTGCCCCCCACCGCCCGGTTCAAGAAGTTGCAAAAACATTCTTGGCTGGGCGGTTACTGTTTCTTAATCTCTATTAGGAATAAACCTTCTCTTGCGGGTTGCCTCAAGCCCCTATAACTTAGGAAGAGCTATACTTTTAATGAATTTCCATTGAGATAACTGTTATGGCAATATCGGTACCGCCCAAACCACCTGCATTGGTGGCCACAGGAGATGATGGCCGATTTGAAAGGCTTCGTTTTCGCCTGTGGCAGCTTACCTGGACAATGGTTACTGTTTTCGCCACCGTTTGGATTTGTCTTCTGGGAGTTCCATTGTTGGCAATCATTGCCATAGCCGTTGCCAAACATGTTTTGGTCGCACTTCTTATCATCGGATTAGATATTTATCCGGCTCATCCGAATTAGTTGACAAAGTCCACTACCCAAGGCAAATTTTTCACCAGAAGCATAATTTTTTTATAATTTACTTGCATCTTCACAAAGAATTAACCTCTTACTCATCATATCAGCTGCGCTATCTCATGGAATTTGGAATAAAAGAATCTTAGTTTGGACTTTTCGACTAAAACTTATAAATTTAATCCATTCATTTTGCCGCCACCGGGGTAAAAACCGTGACAAGGAGTGTCGTCTATCGACTAATTCCTGTTAAACTCCATGGGTTTTGCATGAAGAAATTTTGGGTGATTTTGCTTATTCAATCCGGTCTCCTGGCATTTATAGGCGGCTGTGGGGGGACAATAGAGGCAGACAGTGGCCTTACCGGTTCCATCAAAATTGACGGTTCCAGCACGGTACTTCCAATAAGCGAAGCCATGGCTGCCAGTTACATGCGCCTCAACCCGGGAGTAAATATTACCGTTGGTTCTTCCGGAACCGGGGGCGGATTCAAGAAGTTCTCCTCCGGGGAAACGGATATTTCCGATGCCTCTCGGCCCATCAAGCCAGCTGAAGTTAAAGCCTGTCATGATAATGGAATTTTCTTCATTGAATTGCAAGTCGCTTGGGATGGAGTCTCCGTCATCATAAATAATGACAATCCAAAGCCCCGAAAAATGACCGTGGCTCAACTCAAGAAAATCTGGCATCCCAATGAAAATGGCTTCAAAAATGCCACCAAGTGGAGTGATGTACAAGAAGACTGGCCGGATGAGCCAATTAAGCTTTACGGACCAGGTCCAGATTCCGGGACTTTCGATTATTTCACCGATGAAATAAATGGCGAGGAAGGATTATGTCGCCGCGATTACGGAAGATCGGAAAATGACAACAGCATCATCCAAGGTGTGTTGAATAATACCTATGCAATGGGATTTCTCGGATTTGCCTATTACCGAGCCCATGTCAACAAACTGACCGCCGTCGCCATTCAACCGAAAGGCGAGACCAAGTTCGTTGCTCCTTCCGACGAAACTATTCTGGATAAGACCTACAAGCCCCTAAGCCGCCCCTTGTTTATCTACGTCAAAAAAAGCTCCCTGAAACGGGCTGAAGTGCGTAGCTTTGTGCGTTTTTACCTACGGCGAACGGACATTGTGGAAAAAGTAGGCTATGTTCAACCCGGTTTTTATCAACAGTATGAAATGCAGAATGAAATCCTCAAGCCCGCAATCGACGGTCTGGCACTAAATTGAACTTTGGCGATTGCAAACAGGAACCTTCGTGGCAGATACATCTTCTTCAACCCCTGGAGCACAACCGGCCAAGGCAAACCGTCCGGGCAGCGGTCGCTTATGGGAAAGGGTAATTGAATTTGCTTTGTTTTGTTGCGGGGTATTGTCCATCCTGGTGACCGTGGCGATTGCCTTTGTGGTGATCTATGGCTCGATACAGTTTTTCACCACCCACAACGGAGAGCCGCTTTCTGCTTCGGGAATCGCCGCCCGTTTCTGGGGGTTCTTCACCGGAACAGACTGGGAAGCCGGTTTTAAGAACGCTACTTATGGGATATTGCCGCTGCTGTCCGGAACCTTGATGATCGCCGTGATTGCGGCCTTGATTGCTTTGCCCATTGGTTTGATGACGGCGATCTATTTAAGCGAATATGCCAGACCGAAAGTACGCAGCTTTGCCAAGCCCATCCTGGAGTTACTGGCGGGTATTCCCACTGTGGTATACGGGTTCATGGCAGTAACTACCATCACTCCGATTCTTGCGGTTTTCATTCCCAATTTGGAATCCTTCAACCAACTAGCCGGCGGAATTGTAGTGGGCATCATGATTATTCCTATGGTGGCCTCTTTAAGTGAGGATTCGCTCCGATCAGTTCCCCGTGCTTTGCGCGATGGAGCGTATGCGTTGGGAGCCAATAAAATGGAAACCTCCATAAAGGTAGTTGTCCCGGCAGCTCTATCCGGGATAACAGCATCGTTTATTTTGGCTATTTCCCGGGCCATCGGAGAAACCATGGCGGTAAGCTTAGCCTGCGGGGAAACCGCTCGGCTGACCCTGGATCCTCGCCAAGGTGCCTTAACAATGACCAGCTTTATCGTGCAAATGGCCAAGGGAGATGTGCAGCACGGCACTACCGCTTTTAATAGCTTGTTCGCTGTCGCCAGCCTGTTGTTCTTTATCACCCTGGCAATGAATATCATCGCCCAGAGATTTCTCAAGCGTTACCGTCAGGTGTATAAATGAGTCAAGAAGGGAAAAAGCACGGAACGGGAACGGAAAACTCTCGCAATGTCCCAGCGGCCCTGTCCTGGGCTCTTTTCTATGGAGGGATTGTTTCCGCTATCTACGCCCTCATTGTTTTAGTTCCTCAGTTGTTCCCCGGAAGCGACCAGGTATTTTCTCTCGCTGATTTCACTGCCGCTTTCATTCACGCGGTCCAGGCGGCTTTGGTAATTTTAGCCGTCTGTTTCCTCGGGCGAATGATCTCGTTTTCCCGGCCGTTAATGAACAAGTCCTTTGCTGTTGCCGGGTTTCTGGCAACCTTCTTTGGCTTGGCAGTTTTAGCCATCTTGTTTCTGCAGTTGACCTACGACGCCGTCGCTTGGTTTCGGGTCTCCCCGCAATTGATTCGCCACCAAAATGAAGAGCTGCGGGAATTAGCCGAGAAAATTGAGAATCCGGATAAATACGTCGAAAGCCAATTGGCCGAGGTTCGAAAGGCAGTCAAGAAACTCCCGCCAGAGAAAAAGGCGAATGCGCAAGCAATAATCCAGATGAAAAAGAAAGACCTCGAGCTAACCGTCGAGGAGATGAAACAAGAAATTCAGGTGGGAATACGAGAGGAAACCTCCGGGGTTAGCTTACTGTGGCACTTTATTACTTCAGGAACCAGCAATGTGCCGCAAGATTCCGGAATATGGCCGGCTTTGATGGGAAGTTTGTGGATTGCCGTTATTACCATGGTTTTCGCGGTGCCCATTGGGGTGGGAGCTGCATTATACCTTGAAGAGTATCGGACTTCGGGATGGCTGGGACGATTAATTCAGGTGAACATCAATAACCTCGCCGGTGTCCCATCTGTGGTTTACGGGATTCTTGGGGCGTTTGTGTTTGTGGAGATGATCTTCCGGCCGTTGCAAAATAATGTCAGTTCGCAAATCGCCGCCCGTAATTTGTTGGGAGGCGGATTAACGCTCGGATTATTGACCTTGCCGGTCATTATTGTAGCCGCTCAGGAAGCTATCCGTGCCGTCCCCGGTTCCATTCGGGAAGGAGCATATGCTCTCGGGGCAACCCAATGGCAGGTGATTTGGCACCAGGTGCTCCCGCAAGCTCGTCC
>CAZPPD010000478.1:0-5115 GCA_964588185.1 uncultured Alcaligenaceae bacterium
AAGCGATGAAAAAGTAGCCGGCTCGGGGTTTTCCTTTGTCATCTCTCAAGACCAAGGTCCCCGTTGTTGCCGTGTAGTGGAGTTTCTTACCCTTGATCGTTATGGAATGGTTAGTTTTGACGACCTTTTCTTTTGCTGATTCGGACTTTTTATCCTTTTTGTCTCCCGCGAGAATTTGGGAAACCGGCAAAAAAAGAGACAAAAAAAGCAACAGAATCGCGAGTCTTTGAATCACCAGGGTTCTCCAGTTATCAGAAAATAAGGCAGCAAAATTGTAGAAATCATCTCAAAAAGGCTAATTTCTCCAGCCGGTAATGCTATCACATCTTATATTGTTTTGCGATTTTGGGATTGATTTTTCGGCTCAAGTTTGAAGGAGCTTCCAGCTGATCTGCCCTTGACTAAAATAGCAAATTTAGTCAAAGTATGGATTAGTAAGTTTTGAATTTTGGACCACGGAGGGTCATGTAAATGTTTTATCAAACCGAGAGCAAGCCACAGTGCTGGCGGGCTGTTGCCATTTTTGATGATCGTCCCGATCAACTCATTTTCCTCGGGCGGTCTTCCACTCAAGTCCGTGCGGGTTTTCCCAGTTCCTATTTTGAACTACTGGACGATGAAGAGCGCGACCACGTTCGCTCCATCTCTCTCCAACGCTGGCATGGAGCCCCTGATTCGGGCCGTTGGATGCATCAGACCAGTTTAAACATTCCAACCCAGGCTCGACTGGCTGCGAGTGCTTAAGACGGCAAATCCGAATCCCGACGACGACCCTAACAACGAAAAATCGACCCATCCAAAGACCTCGGAATTGTTCCACTGATTGGTTCAATCCCGAGGTTTTTTAGTGTACATCTAATCATTTCAAAAGGATTTCCAAATCGGACCTTGCAAATAAACTGGTAACTTCGAAGAATAAAGTGTGTCTCACTTTAACAAATTTTACATATTGGCGACGAGGAAATAGACATGAATCATTATAGCTCCATAGTTTGTGACGATTTTGGTGTTTATGCATACACCATTACGAAGATGGAGCTTCCTTCCCGCCGCGAAACCGTGCTTCACTACTTCGACAGTCTTCGCAAAGAATTTCCGGAAATGACAGAATTTGATTGTAGAGAAGCTGGGGAATATGTATTGGAAGAAGACCGGGAAATCGGAAAGTATCGCTGGGCCAGTCTAGAACCGAGACGCTTCTGTGCCGGCTTTTTCAATCCCCCGAGCCTCGATGAGGCGGACGTTTTCAATGAGCGTGTACTGGAAATTGCACCCTTTCATCTGGACATGAGTTTACTGGATTGCGAAGCCATGGATGTTGTTTTCAACTTTGACCTCAATTATTCCGGAAACCATGACGAAGTAGTCGCAGATGCTTTGGGATTCCACTCCCCCTTGGAAGCCCTCACCAATGATTCCAGTACCAAAGTCTTGAATTTCCAGCCATCATTGATGTTGGCCTTAGATGACTCCTGCCGCCTTCAATGCCGGCTGAATGTAGAAACCCGCACCAATCCCTATCAAGTCCGGACCGGCCAATTCTCCGAAGCCCCTATCAGTGTCTATTTCACCATTCGACAATATTGGGAGCGACAACCCTTTGCCACATTGGAAGAATCCTACCAAAATCAACGTCGAATCGGCCAGCAATTGGTGGACGATCATATCATTCCTGCCGTGGTCAAACCGTTGGCTCAGACAATTAATACGCGTTAAATGATCTAAGATTGATTTCAAGTACTTTTAGAACGAATGAGCGTTGAGGGAACCAAACTCCAGCCCATTCCTTGTAAGAGTATAAGGAAATGTGTCTGAATACACGCCAAATAGCTCACCAATCCAAATCAAAAGAAAAGCGGAGTTCTTTAACAAGCAATTTCTCTATATTGCCTCCGAATAAACCTCATCTAGAGGCCGAAAATCCTCTGTCTTCTGGCTGTAAGCGGTGACCGAACCGTCCTCGAGGTGATAGATCCATCCGTGAAGATGTATTCGATTATTAGCCTCTGCGTAAGCAACGGCAGGATGCGAACGAAGATTTTCTAATTGTTGATTGACATGGCGTTCGATCGCCCACGTCGGGGATGTTGAATTCTCGTCCAGTTGTTCCCGTTCTTCAGTGGTGAAATTGGTGTCGGCATTTGAAAGCCAATCCGTCAGAATTGGAAGGCGTTTTACTCGATTGGGAAATAGTATCCCCCCAACCGCGGCACAGCGAGTATGTCCACAGACGATAATATGATCGACATTTAGCCCCGCGACAGCTAACTCGATCGTACCCGATTCACTAGTTGAAACACGACTAAATCTCGGGACGATATTGCCACCATTGCGAATTATGAACAATCGACCAGGTTCCGACTCAGTGAGAAGTTCAGGGTCGATACGCGAGTCACTGCAGGTGATAAAAAGAGCAACCGGAGTTTGGCCGGCAACCAATGGTTCGAATAAGTCACGTCTCTTCTCAAAAACCCGCGCGGAATATTTTTTGGTACCTTCAATAATCCGTTTCATGACGGTTTCCTTTCTCGGAATTTGTGACTTGCTCGCTCAAACCATTGTAAAGATTTGTTGCATGCGCCGCTATCGTTAAAAAATGCGACATTCTCAAGGGAATCCGAAGTGGTTCGATTCCCATACACTATTGCTCACAAATGTTCACTATGCCGCAGGAAGTCGCAGGATTAAAATTCGAGGCGAGAAAAAGGAAGAAAAAGAGGATAAAAGAAAAAAGACTACCTCCGGACCGAACGCTTTTTCGGCAAATTTTATCGCCAATTCCCTTTGCCGGCAGGCACAGATCCCAACAAAATTTCTGCGGAAAGCTCAAATGGCGTAGTAACCATTCACATTCCGAAATCAGCCGAAGCCCAACCGAAAAAGATTGCGGTCAGGACGAATGGTTAGTTATCATAAAACATGGTTTGGGCTATGATCTATTACAAAGATCTTAGGCTTCGCCTTACAAATGACCCAGGGGGAAATTTCCCTCTGGGTCACTTCGATGAGGTTACTAATTCTCTTGGGTCCCTCTGGACCCGCTGGACTGCGAAAGCAAAATACCATGATGAAACGCATTTTAACCGGCCTTGGGGGCACTGCTTATTCCCAAACTGCGACTCAATATAGTGTGGAACTAGCGCAATGTCACGATGCCTTCGTTACCGGAGTAACTGTCGTTGATGTCCAAAGGTTGCTCCGCGTTGGGTCAACGCTGATCCACGGAAGGGATTGGGTGGAAGGGGAAACCCGGCACCGAATCCAGGTAGCAAGAGAACACGTCGAAGAAGCGATCCAGAACTTCGAAACTTCCTGTCGTGAGGCGGCCGTCCGACACCAGATCAAACATGAAGAACGCGAGGAACCCTTTGATCTGATGTTGTCCAGTGCCCGTTATCACGATCTTATGATCTTCGGCTTGCGAAGCATTTTTGAGTACGGGGTTGTTGGGGAAAATTTCGATGAGGCCAGTAGCCTTTTGATCAAGCTTATCACCGGCGGAATTCGTCCCATCCTTGCGGTGTCGGAGACCTACCGGCCCATTCAGCGCGTTCTCATCAGTTACAGCGGTTCGATGGAGTCGGCGAAGACGATGAAACAGTTCATTCGCATGCGCTTGTGGCCGGATATGCAACTGCGTATCGTCACGTTTGACCATCCCGCCGACAAGGCGGAGCGGCTGCTGAGGAATGCGGCCGAATACTGCCGGGCCCACGGTTTCACACCGGAGGTTACACACATTCCCGGACCACCCAAAAACCAGCTATTGCCGGTCGCGGATGACTGGGGAGCGGACTTGATTGTGATGGGCAACAGCGCGAAAAATTTACTGCTAAGACGCATTTTTGGGGAGACTGCCTTGCACGTAATTCAGCAAGCCGACCGGCCATTATTCTTGAGCCAATGAGAAGTTGTGGAAAGATGGAAAAGCCATGATGAAACGAATTCTGTGCGGCCTTGGCGGCACCCCTTATTCCCATCCAGCGACTCGGTATAGCGTCGAACTAGCCCAACGCCACGACGCCGACGTTACCGGAGTGACCGTTCTCGATGTCAATCGTTTGTCCCGGGTCGGCCCAGTGCCGATCGGCGGCGGTTATTGGGCAAAAGAGTTGCAGCGGCATCGCGTTCAAATAACTAGGGAGCGGATAGAAGAGGCGATCCTGAACTTTGAAACCGTTTGCCGCGGTACGGGTATCCGGTATCAGGTCAAACGGGAAGAACGCAATGAGCCGTTTGATCTGATGATGTCCAGTGCCCGTTATCACGATCTTATGATCTTCGGCTTGCGAAGCATTTTTGAGTACGGGGTTGTTGGCGAAAGTTACGATGACCCTAGCAATCTCCTTATCAAGCTCATCACCGGCGGAATCCGCCCCATCCTTGCGGTGTCGGAAACCTTTCGGCCGATTCAGCGCGTCCTCATCAGTTACAGCGGTTCCATGGAATCGGCGAAGACGATGAAGCAATTCATTCGCATGCGGTTGTGGCCGGATATGCAACTGCGTATCGTTACCTTTGATCATCCCGCCGACAAGGCGGAGCGGCTGCTAAGGAATGCGGCCGAATACTGCCGGGCCCACGATTTCACACCAGAAGTTACGCACATTCCCGGACCACCCAAAAACCAGCTATTGCCGGTCGCGGAGGATTGGGGAGCCGATTTGATTGTGATGGGCAACAGCGCCAAAAATTTGTTGCTGCGGCGCATTTTCGGAGAGACGGCACTGCACGTCATCCAAAATGCTGACCGGCCGCTGTTCTTGAGCCAATGAGGAGGAGTCGAATCCGGACAGCCGCAGGTGGTCGAGCGTTCATCGACGGGCGGGACGCCCCGCTGATTACCCGCGACCAGGAAACTGGACTGTGCCCGCGAACTCGGCTGTCCGAACCGATCAAGGGGTTAGCTGCTCAATTTGCAGCAACAGATTCTTATATTCCTGCGATTCACGTCTCGCATAGTTCAGATTTTTATAAAGCCCGGTCAGTCGGGTGAAATAGTCTCGAACTTGTTCCTTGGACTCGAAGGGCTGGCCTCGTTCAATGAGCCGCTTGACCAACAGGAACGATTCGATCTGCCGGTCGGTGGGCATGGACACGTCAACGGCATCGAAG
>CAZPPD010000479.1:0-5105 GCA_964588185.1 uncultured Alcaligenaceae bacterium
GACTTCATTCAGAAGATTTTCTCGGTAGTCGCCCCGATTGTCGGTGGTTTCCTGGCTCTATACGGTTACTATCGGTGGCGGCAAATGTTGCGGTTCTTGGATTATTTCCGCCAAATACAGCGGCTTGACCTGATTGCCAAAGGGTTAATGACGGATGAAAATTTGCCACCGCACGGACCGGAACGGGTCCAATACTTGGAGGGCGAACTCGAAAGCTTGCAGCGTAAAGCCATCGACGACTTCTGTCGAAATTACTTTTACCGGGAAGGGGTATTTGAGAATTTTTTGTCAGTGCTGGCAGAAACCCGCGATTACCTGCGCCGTCCCTATCAGAAATGGGCAAACCAGGAAGAAAAATCGCCTTTAAAACCTTCATGAGTTTTCTCCTAAACCATGGATGAAAACTTGCGGGCATTGGCGGCGGCCAAGGTAGCTCATCAATCCAATCTCCTGTTAAAATAAATTCAAATCACTGATTTACTAAGTTTTAGGGGAACTTTTGTGCCTTCGCTCATTGAAGATTATGCCTTGGTCGGGGATTGTCATACCGCAGCGCTGGTGGCAAAAAACGGATCTATTGATTGGCTTTGCCTGCCGCGTTTTGATTCGGCCGCTTGTTTCGCTGCCCTGTTGGGAAGTCCGGAGAATGGTCGTTGGCAAATAAAACCAACAGGGGAAATTTTAGAGGTCCGGAGGCGGTATCGAGAGGGCACGCTTATCTTGGAAACCGATTTCCGCACTGGGGAAGGTGAAGTAACGCTCATTGATTTTATGCCCCAACGGACCGAGGCGGTGGACTTGGTTCGGATGGTAAAAGGCAAGAAGGGCCGCGTCCGCATGGAGGTGGAATTGGTTTTCCGCTTCGATTACGGCTCGATAGTTCCCTGGGTGCGGAAGACCGATTTTGGCCTCCGGGCGGTGGCCGGTCCGGATACCGTTCTTCTTTACACCGAGGTGCCGCTTCACGGAGAAAACTTCACCACCAAAGGAGAGTTTACCGTTTCCGAAGGCGAGGAAGTTGATTTCATACTTCTCTGGCATCCATCGCATGCTCCGGTCGAAGAATTGCGAGGTTGCGGGGATGTCCTTAGTAAGACAGAAGAGTGGTGGCAAGAATGGTCCGGCCGTTGCACTTACCAAGGCCCATATAAAGAAGCCGTCCTTCGGTCATTAATAACTCTGAAGGCATTAACTTATGCTCCCACCGGGGGCATTGTAGCAGCGCCCACCACGTCTCTGCCGGAGATGATTGGCGGTGGCCGCAATTGGGATTACCGGCTTTGTTGGTTGCGGGATGCCACCTTTACCTTGTATTCCCTGCTGATGGGCGGATATACCGAGGAGGCTTGTGAGTGGCGGGAATGGCTATTACGCGCCGTGGCGGGAACGCCGTCACAGCTAAAAATCATGTACGGTCTGGGTGGCGAACGCCGCTCGCCGGAAATGGAGCTGGATTGGCTCCCGGGATATGAAAATTCCTCACCGGTTCGTACCGGGAATGGGGCTTGGAATCAGTTTCAACTGGATGTTTTCGGCGAAATAATGGATGCCCTTCACTTGGCACGACGGCGCGGACTGGAACCGGATGGAAATGCTTGGCGGCTGCAGAAAGCACTCCTCAACCATTTGGAATCGGTGTGGACCAATCCCGATGAAGGTATCTGGGAAATTCGCGGACCCCAGCGGCACTTCACCCATTCCAAAGTTATGGCCTGGGTAGCAGTAGATCGAATGATTAAGTCTGTCGAATCCTTCGGTTTAGACGGACCGGTTGATAAGTGGAAGAAGCTTCGTGACAAAATCCACCAGGAGGTTTGCGAAAAAGGATTTGACCGTAAGCAAAATTCTTTTGTGCAATATTACGGTTCTGAGGATCTTGATGCGGCTTTGCTGATGATACCTTTGGTGGGTTTTTTGCCTGCAAATGATCCGCGGGTAACCGGAACGGTTGAGGCAATTGAAAATCGCCTTCTCCGGGAAGGATTTGTCCTCCGTTATTCCACCAAATCCGAGGTGGATGGATTACCTCCCGGAGAAGGAGCTTTCCTACCTTGCAGCTTTTGGCTGGTAGATAATTATTTTCTCCAAGGCAGGACGGAGGAGGCCCGCCAACTTTTCCAGGAATTACTCGGATTATGTAATGATGTCGGTTTGATCTCCGAAGAATACGACCCGCATGCCAAGCGATTGCTGGGAAACTTCCCGCAAGCTTTTACTCACGTGGGTTTGATCAACACCGCCTGTAATTTGTCGCAGACTCCAGGTCCTGGTGAAGACCGGAAGGGGAACTAGTTTTCAGTCACGGGGGAATTTTCGGGCATGAATTCTGAAAAAGACACAATAAATTTCCAGTTGGCGCATCTTACTAGTGAAATCTGATCTGGATTAGTGCAAACGGGAGATTTGGCAGCGTCTCCGGTATTTGTCTAATCCAGATTTTTTTATTTTACCCCCCTCCTATTTCTCACTCTTTCCTCTTCTTCCACTAGCTTCTCTTGCTTGTGAAAATGAAATCACCACCCGACGTAATTCTGTCAATAGCAACAATTTTTGGCGAAAAGTTGACCTCCCTTCGAATTCTCGGTTCTGGTAGATTGCCCGCGTTCATGATCCTGCAACTAATGAAGAATTTAGGGCGGTAGCGTGATGGTGCAGAGAGAAGGGTTCCTTTGTCCACATCCTTGGGCAACTCGGTCACAAGGCCCCAATCAATCTCCCACAACATCGTTATCCCGCTCTACAGGCCACAGCTATGGAAAGCTGGGAAAGGCCTGATGCGGACCAATTTCTCTCTCGGGGTAGGACAAGGAGGTCTGGAGTGGCCTGTCGTTGGCGAATCCGGCACAAACTGATGCTCGGGCTCGGCCTCGTCATTGCCATCATTTCGTTGCTACTGGTGGGAACCTTTAAGGGGCTTTCTTCTTACCAGGCAACTATGCGGGCCTTTGACAGCAAACTCCAGGAATTGCAAAAGGCCAACGAACTCCGGGATGTCATCAAAGATTTGGGAAAAGCAAACCGGGATTTAGCCACGGAATACTTTCAGTTAAAACAGTGCCTCGGCGAAGTACGAAAATCCTTGGCGGCCTACGAAGCCCAACTGGAAAAAACCATTCGCCAGAAACGAGATCTCGATGACGGCTATGGCGAACGAGGAACTGTCAAGGATTTGACCGAACATCTTGATGAATGGGAAAAGGCTGTCGATAAGGCTCACGAACGTCCCCGGGTGGCTGCACGCGGCCGCAACCTGTTGGTTCAAGAGGAGGAAGTGAAAGCCGCTTTTAACATAGTGTTCCTGGACGCGGGAGACCTGAGCAATCGCATCTATGACAATCTGGATAAGCGAATGCGGCTGGCGAAACGGGATTACAAAATAAGCTTTGGCGTGGTGATTTTCATCAGTGTTAGCGGTGTGTTGTTGATGGCTAGTTTGATGCGCGGCTTTTATTGCTGGATCTTTACGCCGATTCGCAAGTTGAAATATGGGGTCGACCGGGTAGCCCAGGGGGATTTCGAACTAAACATCGACGTGCAAAGCAGCGATGAGATGAAAGACCTGGCAGTTGGCTTCAACTACATGACCCAGCGGCTTCGGGAAAGTTATCAGGACCTGACTCAGCAAGTTAATGACCGCAGCAAGCAACTCATTCGATCGGAACGGCTCGCCAGTGTCGGCTTTTTGGCAGCCGGAGTCGCTCATGAAATTAACAACCCGCTGGCCAGTATCGCCTTTTGCAGTGAGGCTTTGGAGCATCGCTTGGAGGAAGTTCTCAGTAAAAACAGCTTCGATGATGGCACGATTTCTCCTCAAGACCGGGCTACCATGACGCGCTACTTGAAAATGATCCAGGATGAATCTTTCCGTTGCAAAGAAATCACACAACGATTATTGGAGTTTAGTAAGGGCGGTGAACGCCGCCGAGAACCGGTGGATCTTGCGGAAATCATTCAGGGCGTTTTGGAGGTAGTGCAGCACCTGCAGAATTGCAAAGGCAAAAACCTGGTCTTTGACGTCAATGACCACCTCATTGCCGTGGTGAATGCTCAGGAAATTAAGTCGGTGATCTTAAACCTGGTTGTAAACGCGTTGGAAAGCATGGATGAGGGCGGCACTTTGACCATCACGCAACAACAAAAAAGCGAATATGCGGAACTTACATTCGCCGATACCGGCTGCGGCATGTCCGAAGACACCCTGGAAAACATCTTTGAGCCGTTTTTTACCCGCAGTCGGACTGGAAAAGGAACCGGGTTGGGATTATCCATTAGCCATCGGATTATCTCGCAACATGGCGGAGAGATTGAAGCATCGAGTCCGGGACCCAATCATGGGAGTACCTTCTTCATTCGCATACCTCTGCGACAAGTGCCGGACACTTCTACTGACCCGGATGTCGCATCGGAAGACAATGATGAGCTAAACAATCGCCCGGACAGGCGTGCGGCTTAACGAAGAAATGATCGCCCATAGAAGGTCGGGTCTCCCGGCCGACCCGGTTGAATGGGTCTCCCCTCGACCCGGTTTGGATAGGTCTTTGGCTTCCAAATCGGTCGGGCCGAGAGCCCCGACCTACCAACCAATGCCATAGAAACGGATCGGAAAGGAGAAGCGGTGTGAGTAACCCGAAGCATGGAAGCCTGCGGATTCTCTATGCGGATGATGAGAATTCCCTCCAGGAATTCATGCGCTCCGAGTTGCCGCGTCTCGGACATGAGGTGGTGGTTTGCGGCGACGGCAAGACCGCAGTGAACCTCTTGGAGAAAAGCACCTTTGACGCCGCCATTCTGGATATTCGCATGCCCGGTCTCAACGGCATTGAGGTCCTGGAACATCTGAAACAGATTTGTCCGGATACCGAAGCCATTAATATGACCGGTCACGCCAGCACGGAAACGGCTATCGAAGCGGTTCGCCTGGGAGCTTTTGATTATCTCACCAAACCCTGCAAGCTCTCCGAAATCGAAACCCGGCTGCGGAAGGTGGCCGAAAAACGGGCGTTAACCAACCAGAATATCGCTTTGCAGACACGGGTTAAAGCCGCCGAAGGGCCATCCAACCTGATCGGCCGCTCCCCGGCGATGCAAGCGGTGCACCGGCTGAT
>CAZPPD010000480.1:0-5099 GCA_964588185.1 uncultured Alcaligenaceae bacterium
GGCGTTGCGAGATTCCATGTTGGCCCTGGCACAGAGGCTTGATGACAAGGTGGGCGGTCCTCCAGTTGATATTACTAAAGCACCCTATTCGACTCGACGGACCATCTATGGATTTATTGACCGGCAAAACCTTCCGGGGCTATTTCGAACCTTCGACTTCGCCAACCCGGATACGCACAACCCCAAACGCCACCAAACCGCTATCCCCCAACAGGGACTATACCTCCTTAATGATCCCTTTGTGATGGAACAAGCGGGCCACATTTCCAAGCTGGTGGAGCAATCAAAAGATCCTAAAGAGAAGCTCAACGAACTCTTTCGCGTCATTTATGCGCGGAAACCCTCCACCAATGAATTTAAAGCAGCGAAATCCTTCTTGGGATCGGAATTTTCCGGCAAGGCTGAGGTAGCTGCTACAGATTGGCGATATGGCTACGGCGAATTGGATACTGCGAAGAAAAAGCTCAATTCATTTCATCTACTACCTCTTTGGACCGGGTCTGCATGGCAGGGGGGAAAGAAATTGCCTGACCCGAAGATAGGCTGGGTGTTGTTAAATGCTCGCGGCGGGCATCCGGGCAATGACCACAAGCATGCTGCTGTGCGGCGGTGGACAGTTCCTGTTGCCGGTACCTTGGAGATCCAAGGGAAACTAAAGCACCCTGCTCCTCAAGGAGATGGTGTTGCTTGTTATGTCCTATCAAGCCGGACGGGAGTTGCCGGAGAGTGGATCGTTCACAATGGAGAAGCGGACACAAAGGTTCAAGGGTTGGAGGTCAAAAAAGGGGATACCGTTGATTTTGTAACCGATTGCCGGGCTCATCCGAACTATGATGGATTCCAATGGCAGGTGCAATTGGAGTTGGTGTCACCAACCGGGGGTAAAACTCGGTGGAATTCTGTTACTGAGTTCTCAGGTGACCCAACGCAAAGACCCGACGCCTGGCAGCGCTTGGCCCAGGTGTTGTTGATTTCAAATGAGGTACAATTTATTGACTAAGCCACATGAGGCTGGATACATGTTAAATGATCATCAACTACCTAGCAGACGGGACATGCTACTTCGGAGCGGAATAGGTATAGGTGCTCTGGCTCTGCCATCTTTGCTGCAGAGTTCTGCATCACCTTCAGCCCCGGTTAATCCGATGCTACCCAAAGAACCTCATTTTCCTGCCAAAGCTAAACACGTCATTCACTTGTTTATGAATGGCGGGCCATCCCATGTCGATACCTTCGACCCTAAGCCGACATTGAACCGCTGGGCAGGAAGAGAAATCCCCAACAATCTGCCTACCGAGCGGAGAACCGGCGCGGCTTTTCCGTCGCCGTTTCGCTTCCGCAAACACGGGGAAAGCGGTATTGAGGTGAGTGAGATCTTCCCCAACGTCGCCTCCTGCATCGACGACATCGCTGTCATTCGATCCATGCACGCCGACGTCCCTAATCATGAACCCTCACTCCTGCTAATGAACTGCGGCGAAGCCCGTTTGATTCGTCCCAGCTTAGGTTCGTGGCTGGTCTATGGACTGGGAACCGAAAACCAGAATTTACCTGCTTTCATAGCCATGTGCCCCGGCGGCTATCCCATTCAGGAATCGCAGAACTGGCAAGCCGGCTTTCTTCCGGGAGTGTTCCAAGGAACCTACATCGACACCCGGCATACTGAGGTCGAGCGGCTGATCACCAATATTCGTAACCGGCGAATTACTCCTCAGCAACAACAGGCCCAACTGCAGTTGCTGCAACAACTCAATGCGAGGCACCAAGAAGCCCGCCAGCAGGACCCTCAACTAGAGGCGCGGATACAAACCTTCGAGTTGGCCTTTCGCATGCAATCCGAGGCAGCAGAAGCATTTGATGTTTCCCGTGAGCCTCGCCATATCCTCGACAGTTACGGACGGGGAACTCAGGCCCGGCAAATTCTGATTGCTCGCAGGTTAGTCGAGCGCGGCGTTCGCTTTGTCCAGGTCTGGCATGGTGCAGGTCAGCCTTGGGACAATCATGATGACATAGCAGACCGCCATCGTGCCTTGGCCCGCCAGTGTGATCAAGCCATTGCAGCCTTACTCAAGGACCTGAAACAGCGCGGTCTTCTCGATGAGACCCTCGTTATTTGGGGAGGCGAGTTTGGCAGGACTCCTACCGTGGAGCTACCAAGACTGGGAGCCAATGCCGGCAGAGTCAATGGCCGCGATCACAATCACTATGGCTTCACCATGTGGATGGCAGGAGGTGGGGTCCGCGGTGGATATGTGCATGGTGCTACGGATGAATTCGGTTTCGCCGCAGTAGAGAACCGGGTCCACGTTCATGATTTACATGCCACCATCTTACACCTCATGGGATTCGACCACGAACGCTTCACCTACCGATATGCGGGAAGAGATTTCCGCCTAACTGATGTCCATGGGAATGTTGTTCGTGAGGTTCTAGCATGACTATAGGTAGTAATGCAATTTAAAGGCGTCAGTACAAACCTGACGCCTTTGGCTAATCCAATGTGGTTCAACTTCCGCTAAAACAATCCGGGAATCGGCTGCGCTTCACTTAACTGGACCACTTGCGGAATCCCTGGAGTCACTCGCAAGATCCCTGGGTCGAAAACGGTGTGCAGGATGGAAGAAATGAGATGGCTTGGACCTAACGGTTGAGTAGCCGGTTGACCGCCTTGCCGATCCGATTGCCCAATCACTTGGCCGGCTGGTATCCCGCCGCCATATAAAAACAGGGGTGCCAAGCGAGCCCAGTGATCGCGGCCGCCATTGCGGTTGATTCGAGGAGTTCGCCCCATTTCACCGGTAGCAACCAACATAATCTGATCCGAAAGCCCCCGAGCCTCGACGTCTTCGATAAAGGCAGCTACCGCGTGGTCAAAAGTATGCCCGACCGCTTCCATGCCATCCTCGATGTTCAAATTATTGCGATCCGCGTGCATATCCCAAACGCCGTCATAGCCGGCATGGATGGTTACAAAGCCGCATCCTCCTTCGCAAAGCCGGCGGGCCAGCAGCAATAATTTCCCCAGAGATTTGGCGTGACCGGTGTAATAACCCCGGCGACCGCGATTTACCTGGTCCCAACCGTCCCGGCGAGCGTAACGGGTGGTGTCATACCGGGAAATAGTGGCCTCATCTTCTTGCGAAATATCAAGGGCATTGGCCACCCTGCCACTCAGGATTACCTCATAAGCCTGCCGTTGAACGTCGTCAAAGTTATCCAGCTGCCCGGTATTGTCGATCTGTCGATTTAAAGAATCGAGTTGGCCGAGAAGTTCTCTGCGATTTTCAAAACGCCCGCGGTCCAGATTCAATCGCATGTTCTGCTGTAATTGGCCGCCGGCACCTGGTATAAAGGGAGCATAAATAGACCCCAGCGGTCCGGTGGCAGTCATATCTCCGCGCGCCCGGCCGCGAGTGATCTCCGAATCCACCGCTTGAGGGAAAATCACAGTATTGGTTGGCATCCCGGTGCCTTCCCGAGTAGGCCCAACCACGCGGGAATAATAAGAGCCGATATTTCCCTCAAAGGAATCCGGGCCGACAATGGGCCGGATGTTATGTCCGCCGTTGTTGGTTTTGAACGAGCGAACAATGGTGAATTTGTCGGAGAGCCGGGCCAGTTGGGACATCTTTTCGCCGAAGATAATCCCCGGAGTCCGTGTCTGCACACTTCCCCCAACCGTCCGAATCCCCTCCGGAGCATCCATTTTGGGATCAAAGGTTTCGAACTGGCTGGGTCCCCCTTGCTGGAAGAGGAAAATCACCGATTTGCCGGTAACGAGGCTTGAACTTTCGCTAGCTGCCGCTTTGGCACCCAGCAAGGAAGACAGAGTCAAACCGCCCAGTCCTAAACTGCCGATGGTCAAAAAATCCCGGCGACTGGGATGAGAATCATCGAAAAAAGACAACATATTTTACCCCCCTTGGCTGGTTCTTCAGCCTTAAAACTATTTCCAGCAATTTACCATGAATGGAGTAGTGCGCCAATTATGTTATATTCGAAATGCCAAACGATTTTAGGAAGAAGTTTGGGTGTCCCACTTGATTTTCGGTTTGTAAGCCAAATGTTGGTCCAAGCATGCTCGCCTAGATTCTCACATTACTTTACTTTCAGGAAAAACCCGGAAGATTCGGCATAGCGGCGGCCAGCCGGTCCGCCGACGTTGCCGCCGCCAAACCCGTTTGGTGACGGCTGACTCGTTGCCTTTCAGTGACAATGCGGGACTTTACCTGCCATTGACAACTTCCGGCAAAGGTCAATCGGTGATGGGCACAAACTGGCATCCATTGACAAACAACTTCCTCCTAAAAACCATCCCTGATAACCGGCGTTCCTCCTCGGTGGCGATGTCGGCTTCCAGGTCTTCGACTTTGCGGTAGGGAAATTGACGTTTGCGCTTGGCGGGTTTGCTGGGTGGCGGGGACTTGGCGGCACTGACGTATCGAACAGAACTTTCATTCTGCTAAGCCTTCAGTCATATGAGTGATCCTCTCTTCGCAAAGCCTCTCCAGTATCCCTTCGACCGGT
Source organism: uncultured Alcaligenaceae bacterium (assembly GCA_964588185.1). Lineage (GTDB taxonomy): Bacteria > Planctomycetota > Planctomycetia > Gemmatales > Gemmataceae > CAZPPD01. Next base: position 4,528 of record CAZPPD010000480.1, read on the forward strand.
TGGGTTTGCTTGCCATGATGAACGAGAACATTCACTTCCAACCCCAGACCACTCTTGTCGTTGGCCGCGTGGATCATCCAACCCCCACTCTGCTCCTCGAGAGTCACCGCATCCCCAGGTTTTATCCCCAACGCCGCCCGCAGAGAATCCGGCAATTGAATTCGCCCGCAATCATCCACAGCCTTCATGTTTCGCCTCATCTTTGAAAGGATCAATCGCCCTGAACTCGCTCATTGTAACAAGGATTTGGAGCAAATCAGATCACCGTTTCCACCAATTTTTACGGATAAATTCATTGCTCTTTGACAGAAACTGACATTGGCACACCGGGGCAACTAGCAAACGGTGATTTTCACAAATTGACAACCATAGACATTACCTCATCAGCATTCCTGCCAAACAATTCTACATATTTTCGGACACAGGTAATGAACATCTTCGTAGGCAATTGTTTCACTCCAAAATGATCTAACCACTCCTCTACTATAAGTATACAATAATACAGTATAGAATAAAGGCAAAAAGGTCTAAATTTTATTACGACAAGAAAACCCCTAGAGAAAATTCAGGAT
>CAZPPD010000481.1:0-5094 GCA_964588185.1 uncultured Alcaligenaceae bacterium
AGTCAAAACTATTTGCGATTTAATATTCTCAAGGACAATTTTTTCCGGAACTCATCCGGTCACAACCTATTGGCTGAAATGATATTACAATAAATATTTTTTAATTTAGCAACGCGGCAAATTTTCTCGCCGGTTGGTTTGGTATAACTTTTGCCAATTCTTTAACAAAAACCTTCTTAACTAAAAATGGATGCTCTGATTCCTTAACAGGTGCAGCGTGCGCGCGTATCCAAATTTCTCTCCGCTCCCCAAAGATTATGGGGCTACATCTAAACAGAGGGCTGCTAAATGAGTAGATGGTTATTGTTTTTGATTTTGGTTGGAAGTGGTTTGCTCCTGCTTAATGCTGATCTGATTTATGCCGGCGGGGATGCAAACCAAGATGATACTGCAGAAAAACAAGAACTGCCCACCGGGGGGGAAGAAAAGAAAGCCCCACCCTGGCAAGCCGACTTGGATAATCTCCGCTTGGAGACCAACATCCTGTGGACTTGTATTGCCGCATTCTTGGTCTTCTTTATGCAAGCCGGATTCGCCATGGTTGAGGCCGGCTTCACGAGAGCGAAAAATGCGGCCAACATTTTGATGAAAAACCTTATGGACTTTTCCATTGGGTCCATCCTCTTTTGGTTAGTTGGCTTTGGGATAATGTTTGGGGCTTCGGCAGGGGGTTGGTTTGGCACCTCTGATTTTATGCCCGATGGAACCAAAGAGGGAAAATTCGATCACTGGACCGCAACGTTTCTTATTTTCCAAACCGTTTTCGCTGCGACCGCCGCGACGATTGTTTCCGGAGGTGTAGCGGAACGAACCAAATTTGTCGGCTATCTCGGCTATTCCTTAGTAATTACGGCAGTCATCTATCCGGTCTTCGGCCATTGGGCATGGGCCAGTTTGTACTCGCCGGACAAAGGCTGGTTGGAGAAAATCGGCTTCGTGGATTTTGCGGGCTCTACGGTTGTGCACTCGGTTGGCGGCTGGGCCGCCTTGGCGGGGACCTTGGTCTTGGGACCTCGAATCGGCAAATATAGCCAAGACGGCTCTGTCAAATCGATTCCCGGCCACTCAATGCCGTTGGCTGCATTGGGAGTGTTTATCCTGTGGTTGGGTTGGTTTGGATTTAATCCCGGATCAACCACTTGTGTCGATGGTGGAGAATTGGCCCGCGTCGCAGTCACGACTAACCTGGCGGCGGCGGCGGGAGCTATCGGTGCCATGATTATCTCCTGGATCATGACGCCTTCCCACAAACCGCAGTTGGACATGTCCTTAAATGGGGCCTTGGCAGGTTTGGTGGCGATTACCTGTCCCTGTTACAACGTGACGTTTGCGGCTGCTGCTCTGATTGGTCTGATCGGCGGCATTCTGGTCTACTTCTCGGTCCGGTTTTTTGACCTGATTCGAGTGGATGACCCAGTTGGAGCGATATCCGTGCACGGGGTTTGTGGAGCGTGGGGAACCCTTTCCGCCGGATTGTTTGGAGCGGAAGCGGTAATAGGTTTAGACGATTCTAACACCGGCCTCCTTTATGGCGGCGGCATTGGCCAATTAGGAATTCAGATAACCGGAATTCTGGCCGCGTTTGTCTGGGTGATGGGGACTTGCCTGGTTCTCTTCATGGGACTGCGAGTGCTAGGGCTTCTCCGAGTATCTCCGGAAGATGAAACCCGTGGCTTGGACCTCACCGAACATGCTACGAGTTCTTATCAACCAATAAGCTAAGGAATTTCAATCAATATTCTCCAGATCCCTTTTGCACTGAGGTGCGCGGCACCCTCCCCCCTCCTTCAGGAGGGGCGGAGGGGTTTTTTGATCGAAATCCTTGTAAATACTCAACGTGAAGAGGTTGACAAATGAAGTTTATCGAGGCAACCATACGAACCCAAAAACTTGAACCCATGATGAATGCCCTAGCCCAAGCGGGGTTTCAGGGCTTAACCGTTACCGATATTCGCGAGTACGGCAGCGGCAAAAAGCAACAAAAAGAAGTATATCGCGGAACGGAATACACCGTCGGATTTGACAAGAAGGTAAAAGTGGAAATGGTGGTTACCGACGACAGTGTTCAGAAAGCTCTCGATATTATTTCGGAAACCACAAAAACCGGTGAACCGGGTGACGGCAATATCTTTGTAAGCGGGATTGAGCAGACCTACCGGATTCGAACAGGTGAGTTTGGGGATGAGGCTCTGTGATCTAAGCTCGAGCCGATGCTCAAGCAGGTCGTTTGGAGGAACGAGATAGGTTTTCAAGGAACTCGTGTCTCTATTTCTCTTCTCTCCCTGGTAGTTCAATCCCGTGTGCCGATAAACAATCGGTCGGCGAAGGGGAAACGGCTGCAGGGGATGGAGGAGACCTTGAATCCCAGTTGGTGAAGAAGGCTAGACCACTCCTCAGGATCGCGAAAATTCAATCCGGTTCCTTGTGTGAAACCGGTCGCAGTCATGATCTTTTCGTGCAAGCGGTTGTATCGCGACTGGATGCCCGCTTGCGTGTCCACCTCCCGAATCAAAAGTATCCCCCGAGATTGTAGGCGATGAAAAGCTTGGGCAAGCAGTCCTTCCTGCTGAGACAGCGGCAAGTAATGAAGAGCGTCGAGGATGACAATAGCTGCTGGAGGTTGGTGCAAATCTTGCAGGATCCCGGCGAAATCTCCCGCACGGTATTCCGCGTTAGCAATGTGTTCTGCCGCTTGCTGAGCCACAGCGATTCGAAACTGGTCATGATCGATGCCGATCACTTTCCGGGCAGGGGATTGCAGAGCCAGATAATTGGCAAACAATCCGTGCCCACATCCCAAGTCGTAGATTAATCCCTGCACTGGAAGATAAGAAGCCATGGTCCGGTAAGGCGTTAAGGTCCACCGAAGGTATAGGAAAAGCCGAGTGGTCAGCGAACAACTCCGGTAATGGAAGAGTATTCGGTCTCCGCTTGTCGGTTGAAGGTTTGCTTGTGCAAGTGAGGTGGTAGTTGCCATGGAATGGATCCGTCCTTGCGCTGGTAGATGAGTAAGGAAATGCCGCTGAAAACCAAGGTGGTAAAAAATAACAGTCCGGCTATCGGGTGAAAGCCCAGTTCCGTGGGTAACCTGCCCCAGGGAAACCACTTGGCAATGTTGGTAAGACATAGCAGCAGATAGGCGGCGATAAGGAGACTGCGATTACCCATGTACCTGTGGAAGAAACCGGCGACAAGAGGTGGAGAAAGAAGAATCCACGTCGCCGATTCAACGGCTGGTCCAAAGATTGTCATCCAACAAAAGCAGAAAGCAGTTAGGAAATACAAAAGCCCATTGGCGGGCAGCTTCCGGCCTCCAAGGAAACACCACAAGGCAATGGCGGCAGCGACTATCAGTTGGATTGCCAGGTACCCGAATCCAGGAAGTGGAATTCGCAGCACCTCGCATAGTAAGGAAAGATTAATTTGTTGGGTTCCCGCTTGCCCTAGTTCCTGACTATCGATGATTACCTGGTCCAACCAGCAAGAGTATTGGCAGAGCACGTATCCGGGAGACCGAAATAGAAAGGAAATTCCGGCAATGGCAGTGAGGGCGAATAGCCATGGTAAGGTAAACCGCCGAGGGTTAACTACGCACAGCAGGAGTCCCAATGAGATGGGATACACTTTTATCCAACAGGAAAGTCCAACCAAAATTGCCGCTCCGAGAAATTGCTCCCGTCGAAATGCGGCTATGCCGGCAAGCATGAGTCCCAGTAACAAGGGGTTGATTTGACCATTGTTCAAGCAAGGTAAGGACAGCGGCAAAACAAGGAGAAAGAGCAGCGATCGCTGGGAGGCCGATAGCTTTCCTGCATTGACTTCCTTTAGCCACCAAGCAAATCCCCAAAAGAAGACGGCCGCATTGATCAGCCGCCACAGGATATTGGCAGAAGAGGGCGGAAGCATCCTCAGGACCGAGAAGAAACCGGCAACCGGCGGACTATAGCGAAAGACATCCAGTTCTTGGGAAACATTGCCGTAAACGGGCTTGCCGGTCGTCCAGTTTTCACCTGCCAGTGTGTAGATCGGCAGTACATTATTGCGGTCAGGGGTAAGACAAGAACGCAGGCAAACGACCAGTAAGGCAATTCCCCAAACGATTGCTGCTAGTCGTTTCCAGTCGCTGGCTGATAAGCGAGGCATCATTTGCTAGGTGGCCGGGTGAAGTTTTGGGATGGACGCGGCTCTCCACGTTTGCCGGATGCGATAAACTCCTTGCACCATGGCCAGAGTTTGCCGCAGATTGGTAGTGCTTCTGCTGGAGTCATAGCGGACTAGGACTGGGATCTCCTTCACGGGAATGCCAAGGTGCACACACGCCGTTAAAAGCTCACAATCGAATTCAAATCCCGGAGTGGCGACTAAAGGAAGCAGTTGCTGGACGACGGAGGCATGAAATCCCTTGAGTCCTGCTTGGGTATCTTTAAACCGCAGTGGAAGCAACCAATGAACCAGTTGGGAAAACAATCGGCTTTGGAGGTGGCGGCGAAACACATAGCTTTTCAATGGCCGGGGATGGCGGACCTCGGTGTCCGGATGGAAGCGGGAGGCGATGACAGCCCGATGACCAGACCAAAGAGATTGTGCTACTTTGAGGAGACTGGCGAAGCTGTAGGCGAGATCGACATCAGTGAAAATTCGGTAAGCTCCGTTGGCTTGGGCCAGCCCGTGGCACACTGCATAGCCTTTTCCCTGATTTTTTTCGTAGCTGAGGATCTGAACGGCTGTGGGATGATCCAGAGTAGAGGCCCAATGTTGTAGCTGTTCCTTGGAGTTGTCGGTGCAGCCGTCGCAGACCAAAAGGAGTTCCCAACGGCCGGGGGCTTTGGTGAGGAACCGGAGTAAGCGTTGGCAGGTGCGCGGGAGAAGGGGGCCGGGATTGTAGAAGGGGATGATCAGACTCGTCAATCCATTGCGGCTATTCCAATCCATTGGTCCGGCACTCACTTTAATATGGCGACCGGCAGGATTCTCGCGAATCCAACTATCCATCGCGGGGAGGGTCACCTGGGGAAGATTAACAAGCTAACCATTCTGTAACGGATTGGTGGAAATGAATCAAGGTCGACTGATTCCCTGGGCCATTTGGTAGAC
>CAZPPD010000482.1:0-5091 GCA_964588185.1 uncultured Alcaligenaceae bacterium
GGGATTCCCATTCTTAATCTTGGTCGCGGAAACGTTCAGGAAGGGGACGATGGCGCAAGTGCCCGCTTCAAGGTTGACACCGTGGACCTGGAAGATGAAAACACCGGGATAAACACCCAACCCATTGAAGTCCGCACCTTAAATGCGCGCTTATTACTCTCGACGCAGGACCACTCCGGATACGAGGTTCTGCCCATTGCCCGATTTGAGAAATCCCCCACTGCGGAAGCAACGCCTCAATTAGATTTGTCTTATGTTCCCCCGCTCTTGGCCTGTGAGGGCTGGCGGCCATTCCAAACCGGTGTCCTCCACAATTTATTTGACCGCATCAACAAAAAGATTGAACTTCTGGCCGACCAGATCCATTCCCGCGGGGTCACTTTTGACAGCCACAGCCAAGGGGATGCCCAAAACTTTGCCCAACTCCGCGAGTTAAATGAAGCCATTGCCGTACTGGGCATGATGGGATCGGTACAAGGAGTTCATCCCGTTTGGGCTTTTTTGGAATTGTCGCGCTTGGTGGGGAGTCTCGCCATTTTTGGCCAGTCTCGGCGGGTTCCCGCGTTGCCCCACTATGACCACGATAATCTGGGCGGCTGTTTCTCTCAACTGAAACAAAAATTGGATGGCCTCCTCAATGTCTTCGTGGAACCGGATTACAAGGAGCGGCCATTCGTCGGAGCCGGCTTGCGTCTACAAGTTCCCTTGGAGCCTATTTGGTTGGAGTCTGTCTGGGACTTGTACATCGGTGTGCAAAGTCCTCAGGAACCCGAGGATTGTGTTCGCCTGCTGACTAAACCCGGCCAATTGAACATGAAAGTAGGCAGTTCCGAAAAGGTCGATGATATTTTCCGCCAAGGACAAGCCGGCTTGCGGTTCACCCATGCCCCCAATCCGCCGCGGCAACTCCCCTCCGGACGGGTTTATTTCCAAGTCGACCGCGACTCTCCGGGCGGGGAATGGCAGAATGTGCAGCGTTCCTTGACGTTGGCGATTCGACTCAACGAAAGCTTGATCACCGGCAATATTCAAGGCCAACAGGTTTTAACGATCCGTTCGGGCGGCCAAACCACCACCATGCAATTTATGTTGTACGTAGTCAGTAACAAGTAATCGAACCAAACAAAGATTAAGTAAAAGCAGAAACATCACCCAGTAAAGGACAAGAACATGAATCCTTGGCTTGTTGTACTATTAACAGTCATTGCGTTGGTCGCCATCAAATTTGTGGTACTGATGATCTTGAGTAAAGGAGATTTTGGGCGGATTTCCCTGGCAGCCAAATCCGGGATGAAGATTTTCAGCGATGAAGAATTTGCCGGCAAAGTAACCGAATTACTGCAACCGCTCCCGCCGGAGCCGGAAAAATTAGACGGCACTCCCTTGCGGGTTCTGAACTTGTTGCAGCGAGAAGGCCGGTTGCTGGATTTCTTGATGGAAGATATCGGCGGGGCAGACGACCAACAGATTGCCGCCGGTGTTCGAGACATCCACCAAAAGTGCCAAGCGGCTCTGAACGAACATCTGGTATTGAAACCGATTCTGGATGGGGAAGAAGAATCCCAAGTAGAAGTCAAGAAAGGTTTTAATCCTGCGGAAATTCAACTGACCGGAAATGTTACAGGCGAACCTCCGTTCAAGGGAACTTTGCAACATGCCGGTTGGCGGGTGGTGGAAATCAAGATTGCTGAGCCAAGCGAAGAGACCGATGAATGTGTGGTGCAACCGGCGGAAGTGGAATTGCCGTAAACTGCTCCATTAGCGAGATTGCCTGGATAAAAAATCCTATAAATAATATAGATATATCGAGTTAGAGGAATCTAAATGCGATCAAAGACAATCTAATAGACGGAAATGGATGTCCCGTTGGATTTTGAGATCCTAATTCACATTTTGCTCTTAATCCCGCTCGCATAGGTTCTCAGAATACTAAGCTTTCAGAAAAAACGCGAAAGCTTCAGAATGGCAAGGGCGAACAAGGCACTAAAGATATCTTAAGAAACAGTGGAACACCCACAGAAATAAATACCTGGAGGAAAAGATGTTATTTTTTGACCCAATGTATTTTTTGATAATAGCCCCGGGATTACTGCTATCCATGTGGGCCTCTTGGAAAGTCCAATCCACCTTTAACCATGCAAGCCAGATCCCAGCCAGAAGTGGATATTCGGGAAGAGATGTTGCCGCCTTTATGTTGGATCGCGCGGGATTCGAAGGTGGCCGCATCGAACAAACTGATGGGGTTCTTTCGGACCATTATGTTCCCGGAAAAGGCATCCTGCGACTAAGTTCCCAAGTGTACAACGGTCGATCATTGGCCGCCCTTGGAGTGGCCGCCCATGAAGCGGGACACGCTCTCCAAGATCACGGGCGCTATCCATTGCTGGTCTTGCGGAATCTCCTGGTTCCCATTGCCGGCTTCGGCAGCAATGCTGCTTGGATTATTCTGATAATTGGTTTTGTACTGCAGATGTTTTCTCTGGTCCTGATTGGCTTGATTGCGTTTTCTTGCGTAGTTTTATTCCAGCTAATCAATTTGCCGGTGGAATTTGACGCCAGTCGCCGGGCGAGAATAGCCTTGGTTGACCACGGCATTGTTACCACAGAGGAAGACAAGGAAGTAGCCAAGGTTCTGAATGCTGCTGCTTTAACTTACGTTGCGGCAACCTTGACCAGTATCTTGACGCTGCTCTACTTCTTGCTGCGATCGGGTATTCTAGGCGGCCGGAATTAATGGTTGCTTATGCGGAAGTCACCTGGATTGAAAGAACCTTTACAGCGGGAGTGAAATAGGTCCCATACACGAAATCCTTTAGGTCGGGTCTTCGGGCCCGGCCTAAGCAGACCGGCGCTTGTTTCGTCCAAGTATCCTATCGCAGGCCGTAATAACATCATCTACCTGAATGGCTCGCATAGCCTCATTATCCGCATTTTTGCTTTTCCGCCGGGGCCCGGTTTGCACCATTCGCTGAACGGCAACTTGAGAACCCCCATAGGGCCCATTACGTTCCGCCGGAACCGGCCCAAATAATCCAATGCAAGGCGTCCCCACTGCCGCAGCCAAATGTAACGGTCCCGTATCCGCACTGATAAAAAGACTCGCTTGCCGGAGCAACTCGGCCAGTTCACGAAGAGTGGTCTGTGGAGACAGGGCAGCCTTTCTTTCGGAGTGGGCAACAATTTCTTCCGCCATTTGCTTCTCTTCCTCTCCCGCCCAAACCACCAGGGATTGCATTCCATACTGTTGCCCCAGGTAAGCAGCCACTTTGCCGAACCGGTCCATCTCCCAAAGCTTCGAAGGCCAACCGGCTCCGGGATTAACCACCGCAAAGGGTTGGACGGGCCCCTCCCGTTGTAAGTATCGTTGGATAGCCGCAGCTTCCTCACCATAGGAAGGCAAATCAAAGCGAACGGTTGGATTTTCGACTCCCAGCGGCCGAAGCAGTTGCAAGTTACGGTCAATCACATGCGTTTTATCCGGCTTTACCAAAGTATTATTCAACCACCGGCTTTTTTCACGCCCATCGGGACCGGCAAAGCCGACTCTTGTTTTTCCACCTGACAACCAAGCCACTATTGCACTGCGGGCTAAACCCTGGAGGTCAATCGTCACATCCGGCACCGGTTGCCGAAGCCGATTGTAAACTTCCCACACACGCAACGGGTTTTTCATCCATCCCCGGGGAATGCGAACCAGTTGATCCAGCGATGGGTGCCCCTGAATAAGATCTCCCCCTCTCCCTTCCACTACCCAAGAAATATGTGCGTTGGGATGATGATCGCGAAGGGCATTCAGAACCGGCACTCCATGCAACACATCGCCGATGGCACTAAGCCGAACTATCAAGATTCTTAAAGGAGATGAATCGACCAAGGAAATCGCTCCGGTTCAGGATATATACTAGAAGACATGGCGAATCCATTCGACGGGGAAGCGGCATCCGAAGGGCAAGGAATCTACCGGCAAGCAGTTCTATTCGCAATAGCAGTTCTCAAATGAGGATTTTTTGGGGCTTTCTACTGGATTTTAGGATCTTTAGATATTTTGGGTTCCATGCCCTCTACCATCTGAAACTTTCACGAGTCTGCCTGAAAGCTATGTACTTGGAGAATGTAGGCGATCATGCTTTAGGCCATTCGGTGGATTACAACTTCAGTAGTTCCAAATCAGCTTCAATAGGCAAACCGGTATCAACATTTCCGGGGTGAACCTCTGATTCAAAAAAAACTGTGGCATGTATCGCTCCGATAGGGGCAACTACAAGATAGCCCGCTGCAGAGCGGAGCGGCGATAGCCGCAGAGCGCCGCTTTGGCTAATTACTCCATTTCAGATTGGAATGCCCCAGGTCACAAGTTGCCTTACTGCTGTACTCCCATATATTTAACAGAAGGTCGCATTGACAATAATCAAAGAATGAAATTGAGGAAACTCCTGGTTTATTTTGCATTTGGTATCAAAATCCAGGAGTTGTTTAATTGAAACTCAGGAGGACATCATGGCTTATACCCTTCCCAATCTCCCTTATCCTACCGAAGCCCTCGAACCTCACATTGATAAGATGACCATGGAGATTCACCATGGCAAACACCACAACGGCTACGTGACCAAGCTGAACGGCGCCCTGGAAGGAGAGGATGCCTTCGCTGCCAAGCCGGTCAACCAATTATTGCGGGAAATCTCCCAAGTCCCCGAAAAGATCCGCCAAGCGGTCATCAACAACGGCGGCGGTCACGCCAATCACTCCATGTTTTGGGAAATCATGGGCCCAGGTGCCGGCGGCCAACCCAGCGGCCCGCTTGCAGACGAAATCAAAGCCACTTTTGGCGATTTCGGCTCTTTTCAAAGTCAATTCAATAATGCAGCAGCTACTCGCTTCGGCAGCGGCTGGGCCTGGCTGGTTTTGGCCGACGGCAAGCTGCAAGTCCTCAGCACCGCCAATCAAGACAGCCCCCTCATGCAAGGGCAAACCCCTATCATGGGCATCGACGTTTGGGAACATGCCTATTACCTGAAGTATCAGAACAAACGTCCGGAATACATCGATGCCTGGTGGAACGTGGTCAACTGGCAAGCAGTAGGCCAACGCTTC
>CAZPPD010000483.1:0-5071 GCA_964588185.1 uncultured Alcaligenaceae bacterium
GTCCGTGGATGGCGGGATATTCATGTGACCGATGGCGATCATCCCTATATGGGGAACTGGTGGGTTCCCGGACTGCAGATTGGTTACGAGCATACCTTCGTCCATCAGGTCAGGGATTTCATTGAAGCCGTCAGCAAGAAGGAAACTCCTCAACCGGATTTCCGGAATGCGTATCAGACCCAATTGGTGCTGGATGCAGTGCTGGATTCGGCGGAATCGCAGAAATGGGTGGATGTGAATCAGGGGTAATAGTTGTCTACCGGCTCACATCTCTTGATTGATAGTAAGGAATGATTGCTGATTGTCGATTGTTGATTTTCGAAGTAAGAGAAAACTATTAATTGCCGGTTTAATTTTACATCTCTCACGGGGGATGATTGATATTGTTGAACTAAAAGAAGAATATTAATCCCTGATTTCCATGGAGGAGATAATAAAATCTCTTACTTCAACATTCAAAATTCAACAATCAGCAAACGCCAATCAGCATTCAAAATTTCTATTTCACCTTACCCTGCAGATCCTTTACGAGATGAGCGAGCAATTCCGGATTCTTCTGCTTCATCAGGTGGTCGATTCGCGATTGCGGCACGCCCAATTGACTCATGGCGGCTTCGGCACTCTTCCAGGATTTTTCCAACTTCTTGCCGGTGGCCAAGTATAATTCCGTAACTAACTCCGAGAGCCTCTGCAACTTTACGGTATCAATATTGTCGTAGTAGCGTTTGATTACCTTCTGTTGGTAGGGAGTGAATTCGGACATCGATTTCCTTTAGGTAAAGTATCCCTTTTGGTTGCCGGTTGCGACCTAACCATTGGCGGCCCATTTTTCTTTCAGGAACTTCAGTCCTTGAGTATACACTTCTTCGGGATTGGGAAACAGGTCACGCCACACCCGTGTCGCCGCCGCCAAATCGGGTAGTGCACGGCCAAAAGCCTCGATCACCATCCAGCCATCATAACCAACTTCACGAACCGCCTTGAAAGTTTCGTCCCAATGCACTTGTCCAGTTCCCGGTGTGCCGCGATCGCATTCGCTAACATGAAAATGGGCCATATCAGCCCCCAGGAGCTTCATTGGATCGGCAGGATTCTTTTCTTCGATGTTGGCGTGGAAGGTATCATACATGGTCTTGAAACTGGGATGATTCACTGTTTGAACCAGAGCCTTGGCATCTGCTGCCGTGGTCAAGAAGTAACACTCAAACCGATTCAAATATTCAATCGCCAGCTGGACATTGGCTCTCTCTGCTTCCTCGGCAGCTTGGCGAAGAACATCCGCCGCTCGGGATTTTTCCTCTTCGGTCGGTCCAGTCCCGGAAAATACTCCCAATGGCGAATGATAAGGACCAACCAAAACCTCCCCATTGACGTGCGCAGTCATTTCAATCGCCCACTTCAACCGATCCACCGCCTTTTGCCGAATTCCTGCGTCGGGGCTGATGGGGTTGGCGTCTTCCGTAGCCACTGTAACCGCAGTGCATCCCAAGCCTTGTTTCTTTAATTCTTCCCCTAAAGCGGTGAAGTGGTTGGCCTCTCCTTCAAATACAGGAATTTCTACGCCATCGAAACCGGTTTCTTTCAGCTTGGCCAAGATCGGATAATGTTCGGGTTGGACATGGGTGGTCCACAACAGCAAGTTCATTCCGGTTTTCATGGTGAGTCCTCATTCGAGTGGAGGGAGTTAGAACAAGTGGATACCTCAAAATTAAACACGGAGAACAAAGAGAAATCTAAAAGGCCAATCTCTAAAAAACAACTTAACGTCGCCACGGTATTTGTACTCTTGGGTTCTCCATGATCTCTGTGGGATTCGGTTATGATGATGGTTTATTTAGAGAAGTGCAACAAATAATAAAGCCCACCAAGAAATGGTGGGCTCAATTTCATCTGGATTCAAGCAAATCCAGCGACATTATCCCAGCAACAAACTCGGATCCCAGCCAACTCGTTCCGCCGAGGCTCGGAGCTTTTCCAAAGCCCGATTCTGAATTTGGCGAACGCGTTCTTTGCTAATTCGCAACAAGTGTCCGATTTGTCTTAGGCTATGGGTCCCGTTGCCGGTCAAACCAAATCGCAAGTCCAGAACCTTGCGTTCACGAGGCCGAAGATTTTCCATAAGGAAATTCAATGCCTCTTGCCGCTCGGAATTAGTTCGCAGGGTCTGGCTTTCATTATCCGGCATGGCCTCGGTCAGTTTGAAATCGCTGTCATCATCGAGCACAGCGTTCAGGGAGACCGGAGCGCGAGTAGCAGTTTGCAAGTGGGTTAGATGTTCCAAGCTGCTGCCCGTTCGAGAAGCCAATTCCTGAGGGCTTGGCAAATGCTTGCCCCCGTGAGCCAAGGCTTCGGATTCTTGTTGCAGCAGACCCAATTCTTGCAAGTGGTGCGGAGATAAACTAACCAAATGGCTTTGGCGAGCTACAGCAATTTGCAGCGTTTGCCGAATCCACCAAGTTGCATAAGTAGCCAGCCGGGTTCCGTGACTGACATCAAAGCGGTCAATGGCTTGCATCAAGCCGCATACTGCTTCCTGCAATAAGTCGGAATATCCGAGGGCATGGTGGCGAAACCGCTTGGCCACATGAGCCGCCAAACGAATGTTCGCTGAAGCTAATCGGTGTTTGCAGTGGACATAACGATCGTTAATTCGTCGGATGGCTGGAATTTTTCGGGCTTCCGAATCGCAATAATCCCGAATGAATTGGGCCATGGGCCACGGTTCCAAAGGCGGCCGATGTGCTCGCAATCTCGGGAAATGGCGAATCAAGACTTTTACCAACTCCCCTTTGCATTCCCAAAAGGTCGCCAGTAATTCGCGTTCTTCTTCGGGGGTGAGGAGATCTGAAGAGAAGATGGTAGTCGAAGAAAACCCAGTACTATCCTCCGACGCCGGTTGGCGTTTCCGCCGTGCAGTTTTCATAGCCGTCCTTCCCAAACAACATTCTTGGCAGGTTAAAACGTCAATAAGAACACTAGTGAGGCAAGGTAGGGGAGTACCTCACAAGCGAAGAGGCAAGAAAGACGGCTTGCACTCCCTGATATAAGTCTTATGGCATTCTACTTTTACAACAACGCTCACAACGTCTTCTGATCCAGCAGACACCAACTGACCGAGGAGTCTTCCCGCAATAATATATCTCGGCCACTCTCTTTTTCCCCATTCGCTCAGCACAATTGTAAAGACCCGCAATATCCATATCAAGAGATCTTCGCAAAAACTGCGCACAATTATGGGACATACAGAGAAGATGCTCCGTTGAGGTAAATCCTGCTTAGACTTACGGTTTTTCCGGCTGTCCACTAAAAATCCGAAAAATCGTTATTTTCGGCACAATTGGAACTATTAAAGACCTTATTTGTATTTATTTCTATCCGCCGAATTTTTAGGGTTCCCTATTTTTTTCTGTCGGAAGTCATTATCAATTCCGCATTTATTCTTCAAGCAGCATTGGCTCGCCGATTATTCGCCGCCTGGTTCAAGCGTTGTAATTGTTGAAGTTCCAACAAAGCCCGTAAAAGATCATTATTTTGCTGGCGGATTTCTTCAAACAGATTCGTTTTCCCGTAGCGGTTCATCGCCCGAATGGCCCACACCACATCTTCTTCCGATAAATCATCTTGAACATTGGGAACCGGAATTTCCGTCAGTTGTTCATCTTCCTCCGGGAATTGACAGGGACTGATCCGGGGAAGGGTTCCGGTTCGAATCGATATTTTTCCATCGGCATAAAAGGCTTGCAGAATAGCTTCTTCTTTCTCAAGAAACGTCCCGCACACCATCTCAAAGGCGATGCAGCTTATCTTTGCCTGCTGGAGAGAATCAAAGCCCAGCATTCTGCTGATCCGGCGAATATGTTGGCGAACTCGAATGAGATCGGCTTTTGTTTTAACAGATAGACAGATGAGTTCCTTCATTTGGGGTGCCATCCTTAGCACGAAGGAGAATTGCAGAAATTCCTTTTTATCAGTCTACTGACTTTACCAAAGGCTGCCAAGGGAGATTGAAAACGGATGTCTCAATGGATTTTGGGATTCTTCAAATATTTTGGGTGCCATCTTCCCTACCTTTGCTTAATTGCTAAAAATCATTGAGTTTTTAGGCGAGCATGCTCCAAAACCATTAAATCAGGCTCACAAACCCAAAATTCACTGGGACCTCCCAAATCCAATCCTCTCCACTAATATAGTATACAATATTACACATAAAAAGAAAGCAAAAAAATCACCGGAACAAATTTTTCACCCGCTCTCCCCGACTATTGTCAGGATTCCCCATGCAAAAGCATTTCCGGAGATGAGGAAGACCGCGTCCCGGACAGGGGCGGATTATCCAGTGATCGATAGGTGAATACCACCGAATATTTTGTCTCCTCCGAAGTGTTTTGCCCGGCCGAATGCAATAGACGGCAGTGGAAAAACAAAACATCTCCCGGTTCCAACAATACATCCTGGCTTCGGTCTAATACCTCTTGGTTCTCGGGTAAATCCCCCCGAAAAAAAAGCTCTTCATCAAACTGATTGCTTTGAAAACGTTCCCGATGGCTTCCGGGAATAACCCGCAAGCAGCCATTGGCTGGAAATTCCTGTCCCAACGCCAACCAAACGCTTATCAGCTCCGGCCGGGTAAAGGACCAGTAGCGAATATCCTGATGCCACTGAGTAACGCTGCTGAAATCCGGTTCCTTGGTCATGACGCAGTTATGATGAGCCAACGGGCAAACAATCTCAACTCCCACCAGTTGCTGCAAGCGCCGCAGCACTCCGGGATAATTCAACCAAGTTGTAAATATCAATCCTCGGCTGTGAGCCTGCTTCAGTCTTCGAACCGTCAACCCGCCTTGGGCATCTCGAGAAGATGGTGCACCCGGATAATTGAGATCCGCCTCCATCTCCAGTGGTTCCACTTTCCGATAATGATGATCTTGGGAAACTTTTAGAAGCGCATCCGTGATTTCCTGCGGAGCCAATTTCTTGGCCACCAGGAAACCCCACTGGTGAAAATGTTCAATCTCTTCCGGGTTAAATCCGACTGGATTTTCTAGCATCACTTCAGCATTTTCCGCCATTC
>CAZPPD010000484.1:0-5066 GCA_964588185.1 uncultured Alcaligenaceae bacterium
CGGTTCTGTGAGAGGGCTGAGTCTCGGCTCAACACCGAGACTCACCCTACTCGATATATCCTTTGATGACTATTCGAAGAAGTTTCCCATCTTGCGAATTATTGATAGCCTCCGCCCATTTCTCCGCATTGATGGTATCATCATGTCCGCCTCGTTCGGAGATTGAGCCGGACAGGGACCCCATTCCCGGAGCCAATCTTCCGACTCCGATGTTTATTCAGCCAGCAATTGTTTACGGGGCGGAGTGCGGATTCCCCAGACAAATCCAAAGACACTCAAGAAACGGAGGATGGAGAAGGTGATGTCGATTTCCCACCAGAAAAAGCCTTGATTTGCCGAACTCTGGTAGTGGTGGTGATTATTGTGCCAGCCTTCTCCCAAAGTAATCAGGGCAATTACAGGATTATTGCGGCTGTCATCGCGAGTGGCGTAGCGGCGGCTACCCAAGAGATGGCATATTGAATTGACGGTAAACACCCCGTGGTACAACAGCATGGTGCTGATGAAGAATCCCCAAACTACTCCCGACCACCCCGCTACCAAGAAACAAAACACTGCCAGGCAAATTCCGGGAACCCAGTGGAGATGATCCAGGATTCTTAGCTCAGGGTATTTCTTGAAATCGCGAATATTGTCGTAAGAGCATGTCTCAAACATACTGTCAAAGACCCAGCCAATATGAGACCACCAGAATCCTTTTTGTACCGGAGAATGCGGGTCGTTTGGAGTGTCCGAATGCTTATGGTGACGGCGATGGTGAGCGGACCACCACAAGGGACCTTTTTGCACAGCGCTACAGCCTAACCAAGCAAGGAAAAACTGGAAACCTCGGCTGGTTTTAAAGGACCGATGGGAGAAATACCGATGGTAACCGGCCGTAATTCCGAACATTCGCAAGAAGTAGAAGGCAAAGCAGAGAAAGATTGAAAGAGTATCCACTCCAACAAAAAACACTCCCAGGCAAGCCAAGTGCATGAATACAAACGGAAAAGCTTTTAGGAAAAACGACAAAGTTAAAATGCTTTTGGACGAAACCGGTTCCGGAGCAAGTTCAAGATTAGCTACCCGGGTATATGAGTCCATATTGCGGATGCTCCTTTAGAGACAAGATGTAATGCTCGGTTTGAGTAAAGTTGGCGGGATGTATTGGTCGTAAGGTAATTTACTCATGCCAATTTTTGATTAAGTTTTCCCCCATGGCGGGACAGGTAAATCCAAGATTTTGTAATTTGGATTCGAGGGGGGCAAACAACCAATGAACTCCATTAGTTAACTGAGGGCGAATAACATATTTGATCTATAAGTTAAGCCTACTGTTCATTTCAAGAAGAAGCCCCAAGGATATGTATATAGATAATTGGACATTGAATTTGCCCAATCTCTTAAAAAAACGCAAGACAAACTATTTTCCATAATAAAAAGAATATAGGTTTATCGGCTTTTGTCGGCAAGTGACTATTTCCCAAGCGAAATGGTTTTTCCTTATAAAACAGAATCCCCTCGATAGATTCCACTTGAACTCCTTCCCCTGTCGCGTAGAAATATTTCACAGTTGGGGATAATTCCATCCATTCACAGTCTTTTAACGGGTTTATTGTATGGCTATACTTCCCATTCCTCACCAGACTTCCCTTCTTACCAAGCAGAGGTTGAGGAACCAACTCCATCGAACAGCAAAGTATTTGGAGCCCATCGGTGGGTGATTCGCAAGATGCTGAGTTCCTTGGGCAACCCGCCGATTGAGGTAGAGCTTTGGAATGGCGAGATCTTTTGCGGGTCCACTCCGGTGGAAGCCCGTGTAAAGCTGCGGGATCGGAAAGTTCTGCGGAAACTCATCAGCAACTTGGATCCGGGATTCGGCGATTTGTATTGCGACGGACGCCTAGAAGTCGAGGGGGACTTGATCCGGTTTCTGGAGATCATGTTCCGAGCGAATCGCAATCCAAGTTGGCTGGGTTGGCTGGGTAAGCCATTCAAATGGCTGAAGACCCAACGATTTAACACATTAAAAGGCTCCCGCAGAAATATTCATCACCATTACGACATAAGCAATGATTTTTAGAAGCTTTGGTTGGACGAGCGTATGGTTTACACTTGTGCCTACTTCCCAACACCGGAAACGGGATTGGAAGAAGCCCAGCTGGCCAAGATGGATCACGTCGCCCGCAAGGTTCAACTTAAACCGGGGCAGAAGGTGATCGAAGCGGGTTGCGGGTGGGGGGCTCTTTCTCTGCATATGGCTGAGCATTTTGGGGTTAACGTCCGGGCTTTTAATATCTCCAAGGAACAAGTTGCCTACGCTCGCCAACAGGCTCAGGAACGCGGCTTGACAGACCGTGTCGAGTTTATTGAAGACGACTACCGCAACATCACCGGCACCTGTGATGCTTTTGTGTCGGTTGGTATGCTGGAACACGTTGGCTTGGAGAACTACCGGGATCTTGGGGGAGTAATTGAATGCTGTTTGAAACCGGAAGGGCTGGGACTCATTCATTCCATCAGCCGCAATTATCCATCTCCCATGAGCCCTTGGATGGAACGAGAGATCTTTCCCGGCGCTTACATTCCAGCTCTGAGTGAGATGCTGAATGTCTTTCAGCCTTGGGACATGTCGGTCTTGGATGTGGAAAACCTCCGCTTGCATTATGCGGAAACACTAGCCCATTGGCTGGAACGATTTGAAGGCGTGGTGGATCAGGTGCGGGACCGATTTGACGATCGCTTTGTCCGCATGTGGCGGCTCTATCTTGCCGCTTCCCAAGCCAGTTTCCAATGCGGTGTGATGCAGCTCTACCAGATTGTTTTTGCCAAAGGCACCAGCAATGCAGTTCCGCGAACTCGAGAATATATGTACGCCCAAGGGGTGAGCCAATGACAACCTGCGATGTGCTGGTCGTGGGCGGCGGTCCTGCGGGGTCGGCTTGTGCGCGACGGCTTACAAAAGAAGGCTGGGATGTTCTTGTGCTCGACCGCAAGACCTTCCCGCGTGATAAGACCTGTGCCGGATGGATAACTCCTCAGGTGATTGAGGAACTGGAAATCGACTTGGAGGATTACAGACAAGGGCGAACCTTGGAGCCCATCACAGCCTTTTGCGTGGGCATGATGAGCGGCAAAGAAGTTATGGTCCGCTATCATCAGCCGATTAGCTACGGAATCCGCCGCTGCGAATTCGATCACTATGCCTTGGAAAAAACCGGGGCGAGAATGTTGCTGGGAGAACCGCTCCGAGAATTGAAAAGACTGAACGGCAAGTGGCTCGCCAATGGCCATATAGAAACTCCGTTGGTAATCGGAGCCGGCGGTCATTTCTGTCCGGTCGCCCGTCATCTCGGAGCGCAGCCGGGAAAAACCGAATTAGCGGTTTCCGCTCAGGAAATTGAATTTGCCATGACGGAGAACCAGCTGGCTAAATGTCCGGTGGAACCGGGAGTTCCGTTTTTGTATTTCTGCGACGACCTCAAAGGATACGGCTGGTATTATCGGAAGGGAAATTATCTGAATGTCGGCCTTGGGCGAGAAGATAAGGACCATCTTTCTTCCCATGCCCAGGAGTTCTGCACATCTCTTAAGGACAAAGGCAAGATTCCCGCCGACACGCCGGGAAAACTTTTGGGGCACGCTTATCTTCTTTATTCTCATGCTCCCCGAAAGATGATTGATGATCGAGTGCTTCTTATTGGAGATGCTGCCGGGGTAGCCTATTCTCCCAGCGGTGAAGGAATTCGCCCGGCAATTGAGTCGGGTTTGATGGCAGCGGAAACCGTTATCTCTTGCGGAAATGATTTTTCTACTCAAAATCTCCAGATTTACCAAGACCTAATGACAGCCCGTTTCGGGGATAAGGGGCAACGTCCCGTTCTGGACCTAATTCCTTTCGCCCTGCAGCGATTGGTTGCCAAACAATTGCTGAAATTATCTTGGTTTTGTCGCAAGGTCGTGGTGGACCGCTGGTTTTTGAATCGAGAACAAGCTGCACTTACAAGTCCCAGTTAGGATTTTTGATTTTCTTCTCTTCCTTTTTCCAAGCCTTCGGCAAAACCCGGATACTTCAGGTTGACTTTTAACTCCGCCAGCATTTTCTTGTTGCTAATCCGCCGATTTGAACGTTCGCGTCCGGAAACAGCATCCCCCGGTTGCGGTTGCACAAATTGCGGTGTTGGGGCATGCAAGACCTTGGCTAGTTGCGTATAGAAATCCCGGCGTTGTACGGGCTGGTTATCACATATGTTGTAGATTTCCCCGGATCTGCCATTTGCCTGGGCAGCAAGAACTGCGGATGAGCCATCCTCGACATGAATCAAGTTCAACCATTTGTCCGCATTGGTTACCAACGGGACTCCGGAAACAATGGCTTTCTCCCGGAGCAATCTGCCGGGTCCATAAATCCCCCCGAATCGCAAAATTATTGCCCCCGGTTGTTTGGCAAACAATGTCCGTTCGGCATCAAGCACCACTTTCCCATTGTCATCCAATGGTTCGGTGGCAGAGGTTTCGTCTACCTCTTCCCCCTCCGTTTGACCATAGACGCTGGTACTGCTTACATAGATCAAACGCTCTGGTTCAGGGAGGGACTCCAATACATTCTTCAGTCCGTCCACATAGACTTCGCGCATGGATTTCCCGGCGGCACGATCTAAGCCGATGCAGTAAAGCACAGTCTCAACTTGAGGCAAATTAGCCAGACTTTCTGGATCGACCACATCACATATCACCGGTTGCCAACCCTGTCTGGTAAATTCGTCGGCATATCCCGGGTTGCGGGTTGTGGCAAAAACCTTTTCTCCGGAGTCTCGCCAGAGCTTAGCCACACGTCTTCCCAGATAGCCGCAGCCGATAACCAATTTAGCCATTGTTCCACCCGTTTCACTTGTCACCGGACTGGTGACGATTGCCTTTAGTATTTAAATCAGACATTCATTTCTCTCTTTTGTAGTTTAAGAATCAACCAAGACTCATCTCAAGGGTGATAGGTAATTCATCTCGAGCAAATTCAGGCAAAGGAGCTATTAGTGGCCGCAAAGAAGAAATTGGATTCTAAACCCGTTCCCGTGGAGGCACCTAGC
>CAZPPD010000485.1:0-5058 GCA_964588185.1 uncultured Alcaligenaceae bacterium
GTCCGTTTAATACTCCCGGCATCCGCAAAGTTATAGTGCTCTGATTCGCTCTGCCGCCAAAGTAAGAACCAAACATGTTCGGAGAAGTTCCGGCCGCGGCTGCCGCAGTCTCTCCCCCTAAAGCTGCAAAACTTTCCCCATCCAAAGCAGGAGAATCCAAGAAAGGAGATGGGGTTTCCGGTGTTGGCTCCGGTTCCGGTTGGGGAGTGGGTTCCGGGCGAGGGATTGGGGTCGGTTCCTTCTTTGGCTCCGGGATTTTCTTTGGTTCGGGTATTTTCTTTGGTTCGGGTATTTTGGATGGCGGAAGAATGGTAGCCGGTGGGCAAGGAGTTGGATGATAAGGGTTCCGGCAAGGCCCAAATTGGATAGTTGCCCGAGGAACCCATTGCGTTCGGGGACGGTTCCTGCCCCTTATGGAGGTCTGAACCACCTGGGCTTGTATAGCGGTAGTAGTGAATGCCAGAAAAAGGCTAACCATTATAATGAAGCGGAGCTTTCGCACTGGAATGAACATCATGTCCCTCTATATTTTCCAATCTCCACCGTTTTATTCCCGAGCCATCGTGTCTGGGAAGGTAGGTATCTAATGGGCAATTGGGAGTAATTGCTAAAGGTGTTATCGTCCACACCTTTGGAAAATTTGAAATAAAAGTAGAAGTTGCCAAATTTGGGATTTCAGGAAATAAAATTGGTTTGGGAATAAAAGGAAACATTTTCTCGCAAAATATCCGGTTGATTTCCTAACCAGGGTTAGGCCATTTTGGGATATTTTTAAGTTAAGCAAAAACGAAGACAGCCCTTTGTCCTAACAGGTTTTTTCGTGATTCCACGGAGAATCGGGAAAAATGGTTGGAATGTTTCTTGGCTTAGGATGGCATTTCAATCCAAGAGATTATTTCGTTACCTTAATGTCATAGTTCTGACTGGATTCTTTTACCTCAAAAGTTATTAGCGTTTTGTTGACATTCCGGTATAGGTCTGGGATATCAATGGTGGGTTTCGTCCCTGCGGCCAAGTTTGCAGGGTCATCTTCATCAGGAGGTTGAACTGCGATTTTGGCTGTTCCTACCGGAGAAATGATTTCGTAGGAACCATCCTTGCCGATGGAGGCAAACACCGGCCGTTTATTTCCGACCTTGAAGACCACTGTGCCGCCTGACAATGGGGTGTCGTTGAAAAGAACTTTTCCAGAAACGGTTCCCGTTGGACCTAAATCATTCTCGCCTTGATCGCCACAACCAAAGGCGAGAAAGACAAGCCACATAAACCCAATTCTGATTGTTTTCATGGAATTTGAAGGGGAAGAAAATAAACCTTTTGAGTTTCACCACTGCACTTGGTTAGAAATCCTCTCCGATTAAACCACCATCAGCCGGGTCCGAAACAGCTATCCAAGTTTCTTTGGTCAGAGCAGCTCCAAGAGTTTTTACATGGCCGTCCAGCAAAACTATATTGTGTTGGTTTTTGTGGAATGATTGGGCGCGAAATAAATCGCAGTCCTTTTGCCTAATATCAAATTGCGGTGCCAAGTTCCAAGTAAATGCCAACCCATTTTTGGTCGCATAATTTTCGCAGTTGGAAGAATTGCAGCCGTACATTGGGAACCATCGAGGAACCCAAGCCCAAGGATACATTGCCAGATTGGCACTGTGGGGGCTGTAACTATTGGGATCATTGCGTTTGCCGCAAGCCCCAAATTTCTCGGCGAAGGCAACCGTATTGGAGTCCCCGTCTTGCACAGCTATGTAGGATTCAGAACTGGTCCGCCATCCGGATTGGGAGTTCTGACCAAACATCAAATAGTTGCCGGCATAACTGGCTGCCGACCAATCCGTGCCGCGGTTATTGGGAAAACCATTGTCGCTTATGGACGCATCCGCCGGGCATTGATACATCTTTAAAACTACTTGGCGAACGCGGAAACTGGGATCGCTGGAGAGAAATCCGTTCCAACTTTGGTGATCGGGTTCGGCTACTCCGTCCCGATACAGGGGGCCTTCCTCCATAAAGGGAAGGATATTGTAAAGCAATCCGCCGTGGACTTCATTCTTGTTCGGGCCACTCTCCACATATCTCTGTGTCATGGGCGGCCATTTTTTATGTTGTTGGGCATAGGCTTTAACTGCCAGCCCCATTTGCCGAAGATTACTGACACATTGGGTACGGGCGGCAGCTTCCTGGACTTTGGATATTGCCGGCAACAACAGGCCAACCAAAACCGCAATAATGGCAATGACGACTAAGAGTTCGATTAATGTGAATGCCGACCGGTTTTGATACAATCGCATCCCATCCCCCTCCGATTAAGTGATGTGCTACTGGTGAGATAACCGAAAACCTCAAGAAATCGGTCACAAACCGCCATTGCAGGATGGGCCATCTGCAACAGAAAAATTAAATAGAGCTGAATTATTTTATGATGATCAAAGTGGAAATGGTGTCAAGCGAAAAAAACCGGCAGCGTAATCGGTCAACCCACACTAAAAGTCTGATCCTGCTCCGGAATACTAACCTTACGGAACCCTTCCCGGCGCATTCCTTCGGCCAAAGCTTCGGCCCGTTCCAATTCCCCGTGGACCAGTTTTACCTTGCGGGTTTGTTCGGCTATAGGACGAAAGGCTCGGATAAAATCATTGTGGTCGGCATGACCGGAGAAACCATTGAGCCCAACGACATCCGCCCACTTGTTCCAGTTTTTACCGAGGAAATAAACCGTGGGTCCCCGTTGTAATAGCCGCCACCCCAAACTTTGCGGGGCTTGATAACTCACCAGAACAATGCTGGCTCGGGGGTCGTCGACATTTTGCTGAAGATGATACAATGCCCTACCTGCATCGAGCATCCCGCCCGAAGCCACTACAATGGCGGACTCTTTCGAAGATCCCAATTCCCGGCTTTCCGCCCAAGTCCGAACATACTTCACCACCGACGATCCATTGCCCTCGGGCTCCAAGATTGCTTGGCTATTTTCCACTAACAATTCGGGATGACGCCGGTAAACGGCAACAATGTCGGCAACCAAAGGACTGTCGACGTGGATAGGGACGTTGGGAATAAGCCCTTCATGAATCCATTTCTGCAGATAATGAACGACGATTTGAGCTCGTCCTAAACTGAATGCCGGGATTAAGACTTTACCGTCCCGGTTAAAGGTGCGGTCAATGACTTGGGACAAAGTGCCGGCCAACTCTTCCAAAGGCTGATGGCCGCGGCCGCCATAGGTGCATTCGGAAATCAACAAATCCGCAGCCGGAACGGGAGACGGTTTCCGCAAAAAAGACAACTCCCTTCTGCCTAAATCGCCGGTGTAAGTGATGGAGTATTCCCGGACCCCACTTGGCACGCGGAGAAAGATCATTGCCGAGCCAAGGATATGACCGGCATCTTTAAACTGGAACAGTACCCCGTTCCCGATTTCACAGACCTGATTGTAGTCAAACTCGACACATTGCTTCAGAGTTTGCTTCACATCAAAGATGGAATACAAAGGATTCCCACCATTTGGCGGGGCCACTTGAGCATCCTCTTCTTGAATTTTGGCCGAATCAGCCAGCATTACACTCAACAAATCGTGTGTAGCTGGAGTGCAGTAAATCGGCCCGGAAAAACCTTGGCGGACCAGGTTGGGTAGGTTCCCGCAGTGATCAACATGGGCGTGACTGATGAGAACAGCGTCAATTTCGGCGGGATCAAAGGGAAACCGGCGATTTCGCTGCCGCAGTTCCCAGTTGTGACCAAAGTAAAGCCCACAATCCAAGAGGATCTTGCGTGAGCTTGCTTCGACCAAATGCATTGAGCCGGTTACTGTTTGGGTTGCTCCGTGAAAAGTTACTGTGGGTTTGAGGTTTCTTTTGGAAGGATTAATTTCCATAAACTGAATTGTAACACGAATGAAACCCAATGAAACATTTGTTTTAAAATGCCTTGGCAGCAATCAGCTTTATTTTTTGCTTTACAAAATGCGCAAACTTCGCAAAAAAGTGAGTTTTATGTTACGGTAAAGACTGCAAATTTTACTCACTTTACGGGGTACTTCAATGATTCGCTTCCTGCTGGTTGGTTTAACCGTATTGTTGGCACTCGCCGGTTTTTATACTCCCAATGTTCAAGCCCAACAGGAACTTCCCGGGGGAAAAATTATCTCCAAATTTCCACCCCAAGGGACCCCGGTTCAACCGCAACCTCAAGTAGTCCCTCAACCCAAAGGTACACCGCTTCCACAGCCAAAAATCGTGCAACCGGCTCCGGTCAAAATAACACCGGTTACTATCTTTGATTTTGTTCGTTCCTTTAAGCCGCAGCCCGGAAATTACGAGGTTTGTTTTGTTCACCCTTACACCGGGAGACCGGTAACGCTTCGCTGGAGCTTGCCTCCCGGTTGCACCCGAGTTGTACTGCGGAGAAAGCTCTTTTGTTATGAAATTGATTTTGAGTACGGAAGCCGGGAGATTGAATTGAATTTCAGCCATCGTGGCCGAGTCCGAGTGGATTTCAACTAGGAAATGGATGCTTGATTAATCCCAATTGATTTTCGGGAAAAGGGTTCAGGTAGGTCAGCTACATTTATGCTTAGCACCCATAGGGTAACATCAATTGGGACAGACCAAAACCCGATCCTTGTGAGCCAATGAAGATATGGGCAATTTCTTTTACAACGTCGGCAAATCCGTTGGCAAAAATATGCGGAAGGCCAACTGGATGCTCCAGTCTCTGACCGGAACCGAAGAGGATTCACTCAAAGCGGAACAAGCAGTGGGCAGGGATTTAGCCCAGGCGTATTGCCAAGAAAACGCTGTAGATCCGGACCCGAAGGTTCAGGAATTTTTGGATGGCATCTCCTCTCGGCTGATTGAATGTGTTGCCGATCCGAATAACAAATTTACTTTCCGCACGGTGCAAACGCCGGAATACAATGCCCACGCATTGCCGGGGGGTTACATCTTTGTGATGCGGCCCCTTCTGGATCTGTGCGAATGGAATGAGAATGAAGTGGCATTTATTCTGGCTCACGAAATGGGCCATGTTCTCCGTCGGCATGCGATCAATCGATTGATGGCC
>CAZPPD010000486.1:0-5051 GCA_964588185.1 uncultured Alcaligenaceae bacterium
CAAGCGTAAAATGAGGAAAAGATCTTCAATCCCTTGCCGCACCATTCCGGGGTCGGAAACCCCGGCATAATCCAAGGTGACTAGGGAGGAGAGTTGAGAAGGGATTGTGTAAAGGGAATCGATTTTGGGCCGTTCAAATTTCCCAGTATCTTCGGAATTACTGCTCATCCATTACTCCGCCTGATGATTAAAAGAGCATTCGGGAATCGGCCTCATCTCTTTCCCGTTAGACTATCATTTTTTGCAGGGAGTTCCGGTTTGGGCGCAGAATCTGAATTATCTCCAGGATTATTGGAAATGGTCCCGGAAAAAAATCCTACAAAAAAAGCGGCCACAATTGCCAAGCTTACCACCCCCCAACGCACCCAGGAAGTTCGCCCGGGCTTTTCTTCCGGGATTTTTTCTCCCCGAAGATTAAACAACCAACGACGACCCGGAGCGGTTCGGTCAAATTGACGAACCGCGGTTGCCACCCGGCTTACCTGTTTACGGGCTACCGAATTGTCCGGATCAACCTCCAAAATGTCCAAGTAAGCCCAAACGGCTTCACCAAGCCTACCCGTTCGAGTAAATTGTTCTGCTTGTTCCAAACCACCCCTTAAATGGTTCACGTACTCTACAAGCAAATCGAGATCTGCCATGCATGTGGGACATTTTCGAGGTAATTCGTTAAATTTTTTTTTGCATTGGGGACACTCGGGCATTCTTTTCCCTTTAATGATTTTATTTATGTTTTCTAGACCTTGAGTAAAAAGGAAGTGAAAACCCTCATAAGAGCGACTCATTTTTGGGACGAGTTATCTTTTCCCCACCATCCCAGTCAAATGATTGCCGGCGACAGATTTCCGAGAGAAACCCTTTATTTTGATTACTTGGGCAACTTTCGAGTTGGAACACCAATCCATTTAACAAAATAAAATTCCAGTTCTTCTTTCCCGGTATTCTCGATTCCGTGGGGAACATTCGGCTCGGTGAACATTATCGAACCCGGGCCAACCTTCGTCTTTTTCCCATTACAACTGATGATCCCTTTGCCCTGTGTGACAATCAGGATTTCTTCTTCAGGGTGTGTATGAATGGGATGAGGTTCCATACCGGGACGCAATCGAAATTGTCCCACAACAAAGTTCCGGGTGCCAGCTGTTTGGCCATTAATATATAAACCTACCTTGCCACGAGGTGTTCCTTCATAAACCGCATCTTCTAATTTTATATTAGCCAAATTGATAGTGCGAGACTTTTCGAATTGGATTCGTTCACCGGCATGAACCCATTCCCGAAAAGCCCAACCGCCTGCCAGAAGCAAAGCCAAACCGGCCAAGAGGATGGTTAATTGATGGTGATGAAAAAAACGAGCGATCATTTTCGACCTCTAAAGGAGTTAGTTAACACGAGAATTTCTTGGAGGAATTTTAAACCGGACCCTATGGCTCCGTCTAGTGGTGAGATTTTTCTTCAAAAACAATTGTGTTCATTTTTGCCTCAAACTACCATGAAGCGGGGAATATCCTCTCCCGGACAAATCTCGAACCAAGTAGTTTTCATTACCTTGCTTGGAGTTCCCATTTATGAGCATCTTGTTCAACCTTTCGTCCTTGGCCTTGGGTGGAATTTCCATCCCGGCCATGGAGGCTACCGGGCGAGTCACCGGCGGAACTCTTTTGGGATTCGTCAAGGACCGTTTTTCAGACCCGACTCAGCTACTACAGAAATCTCTACAACGTGCCAACGACCGGGCGTGGCGCGCCTTCGAAATTGCCTTGGCGGGTGATTCCTGGTGGGAACAATGCAAGGTGACTTTGGCTCGAGGAGAAGAACGCGGTTTTCGCAACCAGGTCCAGGCTTTCCTGAGTTCCGTCACGCTTAACACCCCGGAGGAATTCGGGCCCAGCTATACCAAAGAATGTTTGCAGGAATTACAAGCAGCCCGCAAAGCCAATGTTTTGTCCGGCGGCTCTTTCCACGAAGAAAAATTGGCCCAGCAGGCGGAAGCAATCAGCAAGCTGGATGATCCGCAAAAGTTACTCCGGGTGGAATGGAAAGCAATTGAGTTTATTTCCATGGAGCTTAACGAACGAGGCTACAAGAAGTTGGCTCAGCTGTTGAATCTCAAGCCCGGCGGTAACTCTCCGCTGATCGTTGTGGCCATACGTTACTTTTTTCGGCGAGAAGTGGAAACCAATTCCGAACTCTTCCAAGGGTTGACCTACTCCCAGTTGGAACAACTGCACGCATCTCAACAACAGGGATTTGCCGCCTTGGCTAATGCCATAGAAGAACAAGGCAGCCGTTTGGAAGAACTCCTGACCGATGTGCAGACTGTGGCTGTGGAAACGCACGGAAATGTCTTGGACATCAAAGAAGAAATGGAACGGCAAGGACAGCATCTCCAAGAATTGAGCGAAGCGATCTATCAGATCCTGCAACAGCACCAATTGGAAAACCGCGAAGTAAAACCGGCTGACAGCTTCTCCATGCGGGGAAATGTAGAACGACAGGAACTGCGTTCGCTGACAAAACAATACCGGGCCATCCCGGAGGAAAAACGGCGACAAATGCCGGCCCTGTTAAACGCGGTGGGAAAACTCCAAGTGGTTGCCGGCGATTTGGAAGACGCCCAGCGAGATTTCCAACAAGTCGCCACCTTGGTCGAAGATTCTTCCGCCCAAGCAGAAGCGCTCGCCAATGCTGCCCAAGCGGCGTTGGAACAACGCAACTGGAGCGAAGGATTACGCTGCATCGTAAAGGCAGCAGAGCTGGACCCGCTTCGGTTTGAACCCTTTCCCCTGGGGAAATTCGAACCCTTGGAGATTCTGGGGGCGGGTGGGTTCGGCGTTGCCTACTTGTGCCGCAATCGCCATTCCGGAAGCCAAGTGGTCATCAAGACCTTGCGCCTGGATACCTTGGACCGCAAATTTACCGATGTATTCCTGGAAGCACAAGTATTGGAAGAACTTAGCCATCCTTCGATTATTCGCATCCGCGATTGCGATTTCGCCGGACCCGATAGAACGCGTCCATTTTTTGTCATGGATTATTTCCCCGGCAATACGCTTCAAGGCTATGTCGAAACCGCGGGAACTTTAGGCGAAGAAGAAGCTATTCCCTTGGCAACCATGGTTGCCGAAGGCCTGCAAGCCGCTCACTTGAAAGGAGTCTTGCACCGGGACGTGAAACCCGCGAACTTGCTGGTCCGATGGGAGGGGAAATGGGATGTCAAGTTAATCGACTTCGGTCTGGCTATGGCAACCGATACCTTGACCAGTACGGCTCGCAGCCAACGAGACCACACCATCACCAGTGAAAGCATTGCCGGCACCATTGACTATGCTGCTCCCGAGCAAATGGGGCGATTGCCGGGATTTCAAATCGGTCCCTACTCGGATGTCTACGGCTATGCAAAAACCATCTGTTTTGCCCTTTTCAAAACCCCGCAACCTACCTTTCAACACTGGCAAAAGCTACGGCCGGAACTTGCCGAACTTTTAGGGCAGTGTCTATCCGAAGACCCAAAAGAACGGCCGGGGAACTTTTCCCAGGTGTTGGAGAAACTCGGGACGCTTCATAAGAAATGGGTGGAAACTGTCGAAGTTGAACCCATTCCCACTGAGGTCCTCCCCGTGGCACAACCAATCGCCCCGCCCAATCTTCCACCTCCTCTTCCACCACAGACACCTTATCCCGAACGCCGTCCTCCCTCTTTCCAGCCCGAACCCACACCACGGCGGGGTCGGCCTGGCCCGCCACCCCCTTTGCCGCCAAAAAAAGCGGCTAAGAAGGGCCCCTCGACCACACTTATCGTTCAGCTGGTTCTCGTTTTAATTTGAGGCGGATGTTTGGCGACGCCCATCCTTTGGGTTGCTTATATGAGCTCTAACATAATGGACTCGAACCCAAGACCCAGCCCAACTCCGCCTTCTAATTTCCCGACTAAGCCTCCGGGGTTCCAGAATTGGCCTAATGGGAGACCTAATTTCCCCCGTTAAGTTTCGGCCAGTTAATATCCTGACAGCCATCGTCAGGGCTGTAGTTGTAGAGGAGCCCGCCGCGAAGACTGTGGACTGAGTACGGGAAAAACCGTCAGTTGACGGTGAGATTGTAGCCAAACGAGGTCAATAAATGACATTGGCTTTGATTGACAACGGAAGTCAACTTTCGATCGGTGATTGACTGGATTTGGCATTCATTATCTGACAAATAGGAAATCAGGTGGCTTGTTCACTGGAGAAAATTGGAATGTTACGGCAAAGCCGTTATCCAACGAAGCTCAGGGTTCCCGCGAATGCAGCGCACCTTGAGTGGATAAGTATAGTTGCCAATCCCAGGTTTTTGCGGTGACCAAGCACTAGTAAAACAGCATGCCGATTTGATATACCACGAATGCTCCCACATAGGCCAGCACGGTCATGTAGACAAACGTAAACACCGGCCAGAACCAACTGTTGGTCTCTCGCTTGATTACCGCCAGGGTAGAGGCGCATTGGCAACACAAGGCAAAGAAAACCATAATCGATAATGCAACAGGGATGTTGAATATTTTGGATTTGTCTTCCCACTCCTGCTGCTTAAAGGTTTCCCCAAGATCCGAGCGGGCCTCTTCATCACCGGCATCCACTTCGCCTTTGGAATAGATAATCCCCATGGTGGCGACAAATACTTCACGGGCGGGAAAGCTGGCGATGGCACCCATGCCGATCTTCCAGTCCCAGCCAAGCGGCTTGACTACCGGCTCAACGGCTTGGCCCATCTGTCCGAGTATGCTTTGGCTGCTCCATTCCCGGTGTAGGTTGTTGATTTCCGCTTGGACGGGTTCAACTTTGGCTTCAAGCTTGGCGACTCGGTCTTTGACCTTTTGCGTCCTTTGTTCTTCTTCGTCCAAATTGGAAATCTGTTCCAATTCTTCCAACTCATCCTCAATGAGAGCTTCCTTGGCCAGGATTTGGGTTTCATAGGAACCGCCGTTGGGGAAATAAAGCAAGGCCCAGACAACAATCATGCTGGCTAATATGATGGTCCCAGCCCGGCGGATAACCAGCCAGCCGGCTGCCGCC
>CAZPPD010000487.1:0-4151 GCA_964588185.1 uncultured Alcaligenaceae bacterium
GAACAATTGATTGCGGATGGGGAACCCGAAACCCTGATGGAGGTGACTGTTCCATTAGGTTTCGTGATTACGGCCGCGGGATACCAAGAAAAATACGGCCCCGAGGAGCGGTATAACTTTCATCGCTTCATTGCAGGGGTGAAATGTCCGTTGCTGGTGACTTTCGGCAGTGTCGAGTCACAAAGCAATATGGCATTTCAATCTTCGGCGGAAGATCTGCAATCCCTCTCCCCAAAACCGCCGAAAATGACGGTGGCGACCATCGACGGCGGGGATCATTTTTATAGTGCAGTCCGGGAAGACCTTGCCGCTTGTATAGAAAAGTGGGTGCAAACCAAATTGGGATAGCTTATTGTTTTCTGGTGTTTCCAGTTGGATCCATGGTATGATTGTTTAATCTCCAAATCTTATTTTTTCCTCATTTTGGGAATCTGTCATGCTGCAAATCATGAGAGAAAGGCGAGCTTTTACCTTGATTGAATTGTTGGTGGTGATTGCCATCATTGCCATTTTAATTGCCTTGCTGCTTCCTGCCGTGCAAAAAGTGCGGGAGGCAGCGGCTCGAATTTCTTGCCAAAATAATCTCCACCAATTAGGAATCGCCGTTCACGCCTTCCATGAGGAACGCAACCATTTTCCCGAGAGTTATTCCATGTGGAAGGAAAATAATGGACCGGGTCCATTTGATGGCAGCGGCTGGATCTTGCGGATGCTGCCCTTCTTGGAACAAGCCAATTTGTATAACCAGTTTGAACCATTTCTCGGCGGTAACATGGGGTCCGGGGGCGGGATTAAAGACCCTGGTTGTCGAGAAGCGTTGAAAACTCAACTGAGTGTGCTCATGTGCCCGGCTGATGAAACGGTGTGGGAATTATCCACCAGTGAGTATCAACTTACGGGTATCGAAGTGGCGGTAACCAGCTACAAAGGCGTCATTGGCGATACGCAAATGGGTAGCGGGAGCAGCATCCACACCGGAAGCCTTCCGGATTGCCACAACACAATAGGGTGCAATGGAATCTTCTTTCGAAATACGTATCAGGACTTGATTCGTTTAGCCCGGATTACCGATGGGACAAGTACAACATTTATGGTTGGGGAGGATGTGCACGAGCACAACCACCACGGGGCTGCCTATTACGCCAACGGGGATTACGCAAGCTGTCATGCTCCACTCAATTATTTTCCCGACCCGCCAACCCCGAATTTTTGGCCCAACGTAATGTCCTTTCGTAGTCGCCATGTTGGTGGGGCAAACTTTTGCCTGGCGGATGGATCGGTCCGCTTTGTAAACGAAACGATTGACCACTTAAATTACCGTCATCTTTGCACCCGGAATGGAAATGAATTAGTTGAATTAGAGTGAGGGTTCAAGCTTGGAATTTGAAAAAAGGAATTGGTTAGGCATGCGAATGACCATTTTGCTCCTAGGACTTCTACCGATTGTTGGATGTGGCGACCCCAACTGGGGAACGGTTTCCGGTACGGTTTCCTTGAATGACCAGCCCCTGGAATCCGGGACCGTGGCTTTTTATTCGGAAGAGAATGGACCTACGGCTTACGGACAAATCCGCTCAGACGGAAGCTACTATCTTAAGACCGGAACGAAAACCGGGCTCAAAGCCGGGAAGTATGTTGCCACGGTTATTTCCACAACTAAACCAGACCCCGATGCTAAAGTGGAAGACCCAGGAAAGTTGCTCACTCCCAAAAAATATTCGAAAAGAGGAAAAGACAATCCGCTCCGATTTACTGTCAGTGGGGGAGGAAATACGATTGATATTAAGCTAAAAGGGCAGTAAAACCATGTTCTGCATTCTTTCCATAATTTAAGAGAACGATATGAGAACTTTCTTTAATGGAAAACGCCAAGGATTCACATTAATTGAGCTCTTGGTGGTCATTTCCATCATTGCCCTTTTGATTGCCTTGTTGCTGCCGGCAGTCCAAAAAGTTCGAGAAGCCGCCTCCCGGATTCAGTGTGCGAACAATCTTCGGCAGTGGGGATTGGGTATGCAGAATCACCATTTTACGAAAAAACGATTTCCGCCAGGCGGTGGAAACTCTCCCAAACGCTTCACCTGGGTTCCCCACATTCTTTCCTATGTCGAACAGGCGAATCTTGCAAAGAATTTTGATCTAAATAAGCATTTTCATGAACCACCAAACATTGTTCTCAATTCTGAAACCGGGGTCTGTGCCCAAATGGTATCCCTGTATTATTGCCCAAGTGATCAACCTGGGGCTTGGTATAAGGATGACCAGTATTGGCGGCGGCGAGGGAATTATGTGGTGAATTGGGGGCCAATCACCCGTCCGGCCAGTGGTCCGACTTCTCCTTCCGCTCCATTTGGATTCATTAATGACGATACTTCCAAGCCCAGGAAAACCGAAATGGACGAAATTAGCGATGGGGTATCCAATACCTTGATGATGTCGGAAATATTAATGGGTACTGGAGGAACCAGCGGCGATCCTTGGGACCATCGAGGCGACATCTTCAACGATCACGTCCACCAATCTGCTCCCTTTCAGTTCATGACTATCAACACACCTAACAGCGGAGTGGACGTTAATCGCTGCCGTCCAAATCCTGATACCGATCCCATGACCCCATGTACCTCAGGGGCTAACGCCCATGCTGCCGCGCGGAGCCGGCACGATGGCGGAGTAAATGCCTTGATGTGTGACGGGTCGGTTCATTTTGTCAACAACAATATTTCTTTGCAAATTTGGCAAAACGTCAGCACCATGGATGGCGGAGAGGCCGCAGTCAATCTGTATTCGTATTAAGAACCATCTTGTCGGAGACCTTTGATGAAGATTGGGATCATTCCCTGGTTTTTCGCGGTTTCCCTGGTAGCCGGCTGTCAAGACAAGACCATTGGCACAGTTGAAGGGAAGGTTTATTTAGATGGTGAACTTTTGGAAAAAGGAGAAATTCACTTTTACCCTGAAGACCGCCAAGGACGGACAGCAGGGGGATTTATCCAAAATGGCTCATTTCAAGTGAAAATGGTCGCAGTAGGAAAATCGATTGTTCGGATTACCTCACCAAAGGTGGTTGGCAAAGAAAAGGCCTATGATGCTCCCGATGCCGTGGAATATGATGTCCTTCGCGAAATGATTCCCCCAGAATACAACGCAAAAAGTAAACTGCGGGAAGATGTTCAACCGGGGATAAACGAAGTGGTCTACAAGCTCCAAAGCAAGAAATAATGGAAGGAGAAGTTACCAATTTACCGGTTCAGCAAACTCTCCAATACCCAAACGGTAACACAGTTGCTCGAATTGGCCGATCAATTTGGAATTGGTGTTGTGAAGGTGTTCTCCTTCGGTAATCAGCTTTAGGCGATCATTTCGGGGAACTCGATAAGCGGAAAAAATCTCTTCAAAGGCGGAAGTATCTTCTCCATAAATTACCAGCAATTTATGTTCATCAAATTGTACTTCGACCGGTTGTGAGGTGCTCATAATGGCGATACCCGTGCAACCATCGTGAAGAAGCAATTCTTCGTAGTCACACAGATGGCTTTGCAAAACCGGAAGATCGATGTGCTCGCGGAACAAATCCTGATGTTGGTTCCCATTCACCTCATGGCTGGTTTCCAGAACCACATCCACGACCTCCCCCAAGGGATTTAACAAGTCAAGGAAGAGATCAAATAAATTTTCCCGGGAAACAGCAGCTGCTAGAAGAGGTATTTTCAGCTGCTGATTGGGATCCTTGTATGAATCTTTGCGAAAACCTTGTTGAGGAATCACTTGGTCCTTGATGGACGGGCGAATGGCATCAGTTAACCAAAAATTTCCATACCGGTCTTTTTGGAGATGTTCGGTCAGGTTAGAGCTCACTGCAACACCACTTGTTTCCAACTGCACGATGTTTTCGACCACACCTTAAGTATAGAGTCCATTTTTTCGATTAGAGATTTTTTTGTGGTTAATCGCCGCTGCCAATTCCGATCAAAGTGAAAGTCATTGCGACGGATAAGGTTACGCCGTCCGAACCTTTTGAATGCATTGTTCCAGCCGAAAGGATCAGTCCTAGTGGACAGGTGGGATTTTGGTATCCGGAATGAAAGAAGGCCAAGAACAGGTTAAAGATTCCAGGCGGTCTTCCGGAGTTTGGGGTAAGAAAGGATATTTAG
>CAZPPD010000487.1:4161-5038 GCA_964588185.1 uncultured Alcaligenaceae bacterium
TGCCTCTTCACTCCACGCCCAGGGATGTTACAATAATTATCAATTAGAAAATAACAAAGGCCCCTTATGGTGTAAGCGGGTCCTCTTTTTTTCCTTGGTTACCTTTTTTGGGAACAACAAAAATTAGGAGAATGTTGCGTGGCGATTGTCCAGGTGTCGGATTTGATTGAAGCCGGTGTCCATTTTGGACATAAGGCGAGTCGGTGGAACCCCAAAATGCGGCCGTTTATCTACGGCAAGCGGAATTTGATTCACATCATTGATTTGCGAGAAACCGTCCGGGGCTTGTTGCGAGCCTACCGCTTTTTGTCTAATGTTGCCAGCCAAGGTAGCCTTATTCTCTTCGTCGGGACTAAAAGACAAGCTAAAGAAACCATTGAACGGGAATCGGTTCGCTGTGGAATGCCGTATGTGAGCGAACGTTGGCTGGGGGGAACCCTGACAAATCATCGTACCATTCGTGATCGCCTCAAACGGCTTACCGAGTTGGAATCCCTTTGGTTACCTGCGGGGGAACGGCCGGAAAAAGTCGATATGCCTGCCTATATGAAGACCATGCTCAATGAAACAGGTAAATTGGAGTTCTCCAAGTCTCCCGAAACTGCCCCTATCCGCAGTTACAGTAAGAAAATGGTGGCTCAGTTAAACCGCGAGCTTTCCAAGATCACCCGCAATCTCCAAGGCGTTCGCGATATGAACCGCCTGCCCGATGCCATGGTTATTGTCGACCCCAACCGCGAGGACATCGCCGTCAAAGAAGCCCAACGGATGGGCGTCACTACGGTTGCTCTTATTGATACGGATTCCGATCCGGATATGATTGATTTGCCCATACCCGGCAATGACGACAGCATTCGTTCCATCGAATTAATCATGG
>CAZPPD010000488.1:0-5032 GCA_964588185.1 uncultured Alcaligenaceae bacterium
GGCGTCATGCAGAACTGCGTTCCACTTCTCAGGGTTGGCGGATCAAGGATCTCGGAAGTACCAACGGCACCTATTTGAATGGGGCTCGCCTTGGCTCCGGCGAATGGCCTCTTCATCCTCGTGATATCATTCGATGCGGTAATCTGACCTTTGTGGTTGACACTCTTCTTGAGGTAGACTCCGGGGATGAACCGCCTCCGCCGGAAAATATGTTGGTGGAAGCTTCCCAAAGTGTTCCCTGGGAATATGCAGCGATTGAAGGGGTTCTTTACGACCGAAACCGTTGCCCGCGGCCCGGAGAACAACTGCTGGCAATGCTCCGCGCCGGCCACCACCTTTGCCATATTGAATCGGAAGACGAATTGTTGCATAGCATCCTCAACGATGCGGTGAGTTCATTGGATGCCCAGCGCGGTGCCATCGTTTTGGCGGAATCACCGCAAGGGCCGTTAAAATTGCGAGCCTTGGCCACCGGCCACAGCCAAATGGCCAGCCGCACCAGTTTCAGCCAAAGTCTTGCCTGGCGTTCGTTTAGCCGGGGAGAATCCATTCTATGTACCAGCGTGGACGAAGACCCGGAACTTGCGGGTGCCAGAAGTATCGCCGAAGGGACGATGGACTCCGTTCTATGCGTCTTGCTGCGGACCCCTCGAAAACGCTTGGGAGTTCTTCACTTGGACCGGGGACCAATCCAGCAGCCGTTTACCAAGGATGACTTACACCTGGCAGATGCTTTGGCCGCTAATGTTTCCGCTGGGATCGAAAGCGCCCAGTTGCTTCGGAAACAGCGGGAGCTTTTTTACAGCACCATCACCATTATGGCACAGGCAGTGGAACTCCGCGATCAGTATACCGGCGGCCATACGGCACGGGTCACGGAATATTCTTACCTGCTGGCTCAAGAATTAAACCTTACTCCCGAAGAATTGCATCTCATTCGGATTGGGACTCCCCTCCATGATATCGGCAAGATCGGCATTGATGATGCCATTTTGCGCAAGCCGGGACGGCTAACCCCCGGCGAGTTCGAGATCATGAAAACGCATACTACCAAGGGGGCAAAAATTCTCGAGCAAGTCCCGGACCTTTCCCCGGTGATTCCCATCGTTCGCTCTCACCATGAACGCTGGGATGGCCGAGGCTATCCGGATGGTCTGCAGAAAGAAGAAACCCATCGGTTGGCACGGATTGTGGCGGTGGCAGATGCTTTCGACGCCATGACTTCCGATCGCCCCTATCGGACCGGGATGCCTCCCGAAAAGGCATTTGAAGAAGTGGCCAAGATGAAAGGTAGCCAGTTTGATCCGGAATTTGCCACGGCATTTCTGGATATTCGCAGCCGGATTCTCCAACAAATGCAGGTCGAAACCAAGAAATTGGGAATCCCACCCAACGGCGTGTTTCGCTTGGCAACTTGATCGCTCCGTTGGCTCCTGACAGATCCCAACTTTTGCCGCTTCGTTAAAAAAATATTTCCCCATTTTTTCTACCTAACAAACCTCCCGGCATACAAGCGTAAGCTAGATTATTTAGTGGGAGGTTGATTGAACATGGATCCTAATTCCAAAAAGAAAGAAGCTGAACGAATTCGCAATCGCCGCAGGGCCTTACGGCGACTAGCGCGGCGAAGTACCAAGATCGCCTGCTTCCGCGGTTCGTTGGGGATGGGAAAAAACCTGGGAATCTCCTTGTTGGATATTTCCGAAACCGGTGTCCGTCTTCACGTCAAAGCTCCCTTCGAAGAGGGTGAGGATTTGGAAGTGAACTTGCTGGGACTGGTTCATGCCCGCCCCATTCGCGTTCTTTGCAAAGTCATTTGGTGTATGGAAACCAAAGAAGGCAATTTCATTGTGGGCGCAGAGTTCGAGAAAAGCATCCGCTATCGGGACGTCCTGGAATTATAAGGTCGTTTCGCTTTCTTTATTAACTCCCGCCAAAGTCTTCCGAACATCCGCATTCAACCGCATCAATTTTTTCCCTGCAATATCTCCAATGCTTCCTGGTGTACCTTTTGGTTGCTGGCGATGTTATCGCGGCTGTAGATAGTTTCTTCGCCTTGCCAATTCGTTAGAATTCCCCCGGCTTCTTTCAGAATCGCCGACAAGGCACATAGGTCCCAAGGACTGCAGCCATATTCCACCATTAATTCCCCACACCCTTCGGCCACTAAAACAAAGCCATAAAAATCTCCGTATCCCCTTTGCCGCTCGGTCCGCCGGACCAGGTTCATAAAGATCTCGTGCTTTCCCACGCCAATAAACCAGTTGAGGCTGGAGTAATACAGGTGAGACTTTTCCATCGAGTCGATTCCGGATACCTGAATCGGCCGGTCATCCCGAAATGCACCCTCTCCACGTAAGGCTCGATACGTTTGCCCCATAGCGGGGATTTCCACGACCCCGGCAATGGGCTCTTTCTGGTATTCCAGACCCACAAGCGTTGCCCAAAGCGGAATGCCCCGGACATAGCTGCGGGTGCCGTCGATCGGGTCCAGAATCCAGCGAAAGCCCGACGTTCCGGGCATATCGCCGTATTCCTCGCCGAGAATACCGTCTTGCGGGAAATTCTCTTGGATCCGTTTGCGAAGCAAGTCTTCCGATTCCTTGTCGGCCTTGGTCACGGGACTGCGATCCATTTTCCATTCCACATCCACATCCGAATCAAAGTAACCAAGGGCATGTTTTCCAGCTTCTTTGGCAGCGGATACTGCCA
This sequence comes from uncultured Alcaligenaceae bacterium, assembly GCA_964588185.1. Classification (GTDB taxonomy): domain Bacteria; phylum Planctomycetota; class Planctomycetia; order Gemmatales; family Gemmataceae; genus CAZPPD01. The sequence goes on from CAZPPD010000488.1 coordinate 2,713, forward strand.
CCTCATAGCGATTTCGCCAGTCGGGATTCATTGAAATTCCTTCAAAAGAAATAAATAACCAAGGGTAAGGAGCAAAGCTATTCTGGGAACGTTAAGTGCACAGATGATTCAAGACCTTCAGCTTGCCCGATTCTCCGCGGGAACGCAAGTGGGCTATTTACGGCCGGTGCAAAAGTTGGTGGAATATTTCATAACCCCGCCGGACCAGCTCTCCGAACAACAGGTAAGGCAGCATCTTCTTCATCTCCATCGGTTGGTAATCCTGATACTTGTCCATGAAGCGACTGTCGATGGCATCTTTTAGCCACCAGCACCACCTTCCCCGAAAGGTCATGCCGAATCTTTCGGCGATAGCTTTCCCATCGGCAGTATTCACCAGCTTTAAGAAGCTGCGTTGCGGGTAATACTTTTTCAGCGACTTGCCTGCAATAATTCGCTGCAAGTTCTGCCATAGAACCGGCCCTTGGCGAACAGCATACACTCCTGCTTTGGGCGTCGGATCCTCTTGAATTGTCCCGGAATCACCGACGACGAAAACATTTGGTGAACCGATACTTTGTAAGGTCCTTTGCGTCAGCAGAAAGCCCCTATCATCGGTAGGAAGCTGCATTTCGGAAAGAAGATCGGGGGCGGTGGCTCCGGTTGCCCACAAGACCAGATCCACCGGGATCAATGTCCCGTCATTTATGAGGACATAGTTTTTATCCACCTTGGTGACTCTTTTTCCGAGGTGAAGGTCTACTCCTCTTGCCAGCAAAATCGATTGGGCTTTTTTGGAAGTTGCTTTCCTCATCCCCGGCATCAATTGATCCTGGGCATTAATGAGGGAGATCTTAAAAGGCTGATCTTGGAGCAGGATTCTAAGGCGTTTTGGCAGGCAAAAGGAAATTTCCACACCGCCAACGCCACCCCCAACCACGGCGATTTGCAGCGGATTCTTTGGTTGTTGTCCTTTCCAGCGGTTAATTCTTTCTTCCAGCCGAGACAGAAAAGTCTGCATTGGTTTTATCGGCAGAAGGGTATCCGAATAGATTTCCACATCTTTAGTACTCGGCACCGAGCCGATTCCCACCGACAACACTTCAAACGGAAGTGGAGGGTGTTCCGGAAAGTGCAACTCCTGTTTGGCGATATCCAACCCAGTCACTTCGCCGAGGATCAAGCGAACTCCGGAGGCGGCACAGAACCGAACCAAGTCAATTTCCATGCGCTCGGGAGGATATTGCCCGGCGAGCACCCCTGGTAACATTCCCGAATAAGTGGCAATGTCAAAATTGGAAACGCAAGTGAGCCTGGCATTGGGGATTGGATTCATTCGCCACATGCGAAGGACATGAGCATTAGTATGACCGGCACCCAAAAGCACAATTTCTTTTTCAGGTAGGGTGGTTTTTTGCATATAAGAAAATTATAACCACGGAGAGCACAGACAATTATTAACACAGACAATTTAAAAACTATAAACCACGGAGAACGCAGAGGAAAAATAGTATCCATTCACAATTCTCTGTGACCTCTTTGCTCTCTGTGGTTAATTATTCCTATCACTTAATTATTTAAAAACGGAACAGGGATACCTTTGGAAGCAATTTTCTTTCCATATTCAATAGCAGGTTGTTGGTTTCCGGTTAATTTTCCAAACCAATAGGATTCCAACGCAATAGCACTATCGATAGCAAGTATTTCTAACTCCAAAGCTAATAACCGTTGTTGCTTTGTATCTTCGCGAAGCTTATCGGCAACCTTGGCTGCCAATTCCGGGTCCGTATTTTTGTAGATCGCCCATCGAAATATATGGGGGCTATCGGAAAACCTCTTCTCGGTTTCTTTTAGGTATCCAACCGCTTTTTTAATATCCGGATGATCCTTGATTTCCTGCGAAAGGTTCTGGCCTTTTTCCAGGGTAAAGGCCATGAGATAACTGATTGGCAATGATCTTCTATGTTTTTCAATTAAGGAATTAAGTTCCGGATGAGTTTTTCGAAGGGATTCGGCGGCTCGGAAAAGATAACTTTTTATCAATTTGCTACGCGTGCCGGAGCTGGGAAATGCCTTATGAGCTTCCTGAGACAAGCGAATCAGTTCGTCTGCATCTTGTTTCACTCCAAACCAGGCAGCTAAATCCAGGCGATTCTGAACCACCGTTCCTGCGGCCAAGGCAAGCGTGCGGCCCCCTATTTTTTTCGCTTTTTCGTAACCTTCTAGGGATCTCTTTTCCAATCCGGTCAAAACATCAAAATAGCTATCTTCTTTGCCTTTGAGTATCCTTTCCAACACATTCTGGTCGTAAAAACTTAACGGCATTTCTATGTTTTTTACC
>CAZPPD010000489.1:0-5013 GCA_964588185.1 uncultured Alcaligenaceae bacterium
TATGATGCTTATGCCAAACCCAAGCTGAAGTTGGAATCCTTCAACTGCCCCTTGGTGATGAGTCCTTGGGAACAGCAGGTATTGCTAACTCGATTACTTGGTGACATTGCCAAACCAAAAGACCTGCAAGCACAAGTGATTCTCGACTTAAAAGCCGTCCTCCAAAAATTCCAAAGACAATGGCGGGGGCTGTGGGCATGCTATGAAACCGAACAAGAAGGATGGTCTCCGTATCGGGAGCTTTTAAATCAATTGAAAGAAGACTTGGCTCCGTTCACCGGAAAAATATTTCTGCACAACAACTCTGACCTCAAACAAATCATCCTGCAAAATGTAGTTCATTCGGCACTCAACCCCAAGGTGGCTACCTTTATGGCTAAAGGCGAAACTGCAACAGAATCCTCACAACCAACCACCCCGGCGGCAAGTAAACCCTATGTGCCGCAAAAGCACCCTAGTTTCGATCGGCCGATCATAATTGTGGCAGCACCTCGTTCGGGTAGCACACTGTTATTTGAGACGCTGGCCAATTCCCCAACGGTTTGGACTATAGGCGGGGAGAGCCATGGGGTGTTCGAAGGCATCCCTAAGATTAATCCCGCAAATCGTGGTTTTGATTCCAACCGGCTAACGGTGGAGGATGTGGATCCGGAAATTACCATGTCTTTACGCCGAACCTTTATCCACAAGCTAAAAGACCGGAAGGGCAATGCTTTGCCGATCAACGACAAACCTTTCCGGATGCTGGAAAAGACCCCGAAAAATGCCCTGCGGATTCCTTTCTTACACGCGATCTTTCCCGATGCCATTTTCATTTACCTATACCGGGAACCTAAAGAGAACCTGAGCAGCATTATCGAAGCTTGGCGGTCCGGGAAGTTCGTCACCTACCCGAAACTCCCTGGGTGGGAAGGAGACCCATGGTCGTTGCTGTTGATTCCGGGCTGGCAACATCTAAAAGGAAGAGGCCTCGGGGAAATTGCTGCCGGCCAGTATTCCTTGACCCATGAACAAATCATGTTGGACCTGTCCAAAATTCCCAAGGAACAATGGTGCACAGTTAGCTATCACGATTTCTTGGCCAATCCCCAATTGGAAACCAAGCGACTGTGCCGCTTCGCGGATATTGAATGGGACGGAAATCTTGAATGCGGCAAACTCCCTCTTTCCAAGCATACGCTAACTCCACCGGAACCGGATAAGTGGAAGAAGAACGAGGATCTCATTCGGCCGGTCCTGCCTTTAGTTGAAGCTACTGCCAAAAAGGTCGAGGCACTGCTTCCCTCCTACGGTAAAGGAGATCAGCCGGTAGTTCCGATCGAGCCGAAGAAACCGGCGAAAACCGAAACCGCCGAAAAACCCAAGGAAGATAAACCCTCAGTTGTGGAGCCCGCAATGGCCAAAGAGATTGAAAATTCCGACCAGAACAAGGATCTCGATAAGGATCTGCAAAAGGCTCCCTTGAAAAGCGTCTTCACTACGAACCTGCCCAGCTTTCTCGCGGAATTGGGAGTTTCCTTGCTGGTGACCACCTACCAAGCCGGCAAGCTAATCATTGTGCGAGTCGATGACGGCAAACTAAACACTCATTTCCGCACTTTCCAGATGCCTATGGGGTTGGCAATTGACCGCCGCCGATTAGTGATTGGCACGAAGCATCACGTCTGGGAATACCGCAATCAACATGAAGTCGCGAGAAAATTAGAACCCGAAGGAAAACACGATGCCTGCTTCCTGCCACGCTCCAGCCATGTGACGGGTGATATCCGCATCCATGAGATTGCTTTTGCCCACAACCGGGAGCTATGGATTGTCAATACCCGCTTTTCTTGCCTGTGCACTTTGGATCAAGAGCATAGCTTTGTCCCGCGCTGGCGGCCCCCGTTTATCACCGGCTTGACCCCCGAGGATCGCTGCCATTTAAATGGTCTGGCGGTGATCAATGACCGTCCCAAGTATGTCACCATGTTGGGCCAAACCGACACTGGAGGCGGTTGGCGAGAAAACAAAGCGGACGGCGGCCTGCTGATGGACGTCGATACCAATGAAGTCCTGATCGACGGCCTGTCTATGCCCCATTCTCCGCGGCAATACCGGGGAGAACTTTATGTCTTGGAATCCGGAGACGGCAACATCGCCCGGGTTGATCTAAAAGCGGGCAAGGTCCACCCCATTGCTCATGTCCCCGGTTTTACGCGAGGAGTAGACTTTTATAAGTCCTACGCTTTCATTGGCTTGTCCAAAGTCCGAGAAAGCGCCATTTTCAGCGGCATTCCCATTACTGAGCGACTCCAAGAACGAACATGCGGCGTCTGGGTAGTGGATATGCGTAATGGTAAGATTGTCGGCTTCCTTCGCTTTGATTCCGGGGTCGAGGAAATCTTCGCGGTGCAAGTCTTACCGAACACCCGCTTCCCGGATCTCATCAACGAAGATGATAGTGTTCTTGCGAGTTCATTTATGCTTCCGAAGGAAGCACTAAAGGAAGTGCCGGCGGGTGTTGGGCGGTGATCCATTTGTTGTTTTACGATAATCAAAAATGATCTGGATAGAGAGACAGGGAATAGAAATGATATTATGGAATTTTGGTCCACCAATTTTGGCTGCAGGAATCAGCTGTTGAATTCCAACTGCAGTTACTCTTTTGATTGTTTGGCCTAATAAGAACTAACACTTCCGCAAAACTATCTCACCCTTCGCATTACAATCAAGCCGAGCCAGAATCTCCTTATCTCTCCTAATATCCCGATATAGAATAAAAAAACATGGTCCGCCGTGAAAATCAGACAGCTGACTGGGAAATACAAATATTCGAGGAATGCATTATGAAGGACAGATTAATTGATGTGAAATTAAACTAAACATCTATACATATGAGGTAAATCAAGGTAAAAGTTCTCTGGTATTCTCTTGTTTCAATACCTCAGGACACTAATATAAATTTAAGGAAATATTGATAAGTGTAGATTGATTTGTAATAACTACCTCATGGGAAATGTTTCTACCATGAAAGAAAATCCTTCCTCTGTCCTTGAACCTTTCAAACCCTTTGCCAACTCGCAATCCGAAGGGACTTATGAAAAAAAAACAATCGGGGCTAGTAATAAAGAAACTGAAGGGATTAATGAGGTTTCTGAGGTTCAAGATTCAGATTTAATTGATGAAGGAAACCCATCACACATAGCACCACCAAAATCCACCAAGTTCTGGTTATTTTTTGGTGCAGGCACATTTTTAATTGTTGTGGTTTTAACTATCGCTTTTACTTTTTTCCGTGACGAAACCAAAACATCAGCTGTCCCGCCTCAACAAATTGGCAATCCTGGTGATGAAACTTCTTTTGATTTCGAGAAAATTAAGAAGCTGCTGGGTAAAGGTCAACCTATCTCACCCCTTGAGGCCCGAGCGAAGGTTGGAGAATTTGTATTAGTGGAATTGAAGATCCAATCCGCTAACCGACCGGAAAGCGAAGTGCTATTTCTAAACTCCGAACCGGATTATCGCCATCCCGAGAATTTCGTAATCTTCTTCCGGCCGGAACAAGCAACCGCATTCCTTAACCGAGAGGGTACTGACGATAAACTTCTTCCCATAGATGACTTGGTCGACCAAACTGTTCAGGTGGCGGGAAGAGTAACCGAATATTCGCCAAATCCAAACATCCGGAGTGTCGAAATTAATGTAATAGATATCAGGCAAATCAAAGTCTTGCCGACAAACAATTTTGTACAAATTCTATCCGATTAACAAAGAAGTCGAACTTTTTAACGGTTAATATCCTACTTTTCTTCATTTCCTTCCAAGTAATTACCGATTGTAAAAATTGGATCTAAACGGCTACTTGGGTGAGGAGCACCCATGATTCGTCCTTTTCCTGTCTTACCTCTTTTGAGCTTGTTTCTTTATCTCCCCGGGTGTCAGTGGGCAGAAAAGCATCCTTATCCCAAGGATCCTTTGTTCGTGAGCAACAAACCTGTTGAGAACCCTTCGGAAAAAGTATCTTTCCCGGTGCTCTCGTTGGTGGAACCAACTCCCCCTCCGGTTCCCCAAGTGGTTCTTGCCGCTTCTCCGGAGCTTGCACAGGAACTCCACGCCCGGGCTGTTTCCGACGAAGAAATGCGAAAACATTATTCGGTGTCCCAACAAGGGCAATCTGAGGAATGGTGAAAATCCTCAAATAACGTCAACAAGGAAGGCATAGATTTTTTGTCCCATTAGATGGAATTTTAAACTGTTGGGAGGCTTTTTGTGTACAATGATGTTTGGTATGATGTTCCTTACCCAAAAAGAAAATGAATAGAAAAACACCAAAAACCGCTGTTGTTGCCTTTAAAGTCGAAGCTGAATTGGCGGAATTTTTAGACAAGCTTCCGAACAAAAGCGCATTCATCCGAGAAGCTATTGCAGCTCAACTAAAGATGGCATGTCCGTTGTGCAATGGTTCCGGCGTAGTCAGCCGGGGAGTCCACAACCATTATGCCAGCCTTCTCCCCCAACTCAACTCCCGGGAATGCGACGGCTGTGGGGATCATCTTTCGCTCCCCAAAGACACTGGTGGAGAGCTTGCTCAAGAAGAAAGATCGCGGTTAGAGCAATTCTTTCACGGTGGCCCACTCTATTGCGACAACTGCTACGAAAAAGCCCCCACCTGCGATGATTGCGGCTGGCACATCACAGAGGAATTGGCCGAAGAACACCAACGCCAAGTCCACCAAGAAAGCTGACAAGATAAAAATTAAGTGTCCCATTGAATTTTGGATTTATAATCCGCCTGTTTTTCTGAAGCATGCTCACCTAGACTCTCAAAGTACTTACCTTTTTGGCAAAAACGCGGAAGATTCAGAATGGCTGGCGAGCATTGGCACCCAAAATGGTGGGGTACCCAGATAGAGAATTTGCCAAAATTAGATTACATTGACAGAACAAACCCCGACCGATAAACTCCACCCAACGGCCCCTTAGCCAAGTGGTAAGGCAGCGGATTGCAAATCCGCCATCCCCGGTTCGAATCCG
>CAZPPD010000490.1:0-5008 GCA_964588185.1 uncultured Alcaligenaceae bacterium
ATGGAGAAGCCTCCAGATCCCCGTTGATAATTTTCGACCCCCGTCTGCCGGACAATCATCGGGGTCAAGAACGGCAAACGGTAACAGGCAATATCGACATGGCACCAACCATCTTGAAGTTAGCCAGACTGCCGATTCCCAAGAACATGGATGGTGTGAGTTTGATCCCGCTTCTGCGAAATCCCAAGGGAATCAACCGGCAATCGCTTTCCCTTCTAAACATGTGGGGTAACCAGGAAATCCAGGAATTATCCGTCGTCACTTCCTATTGGAAATATATCTATTGGAATTACGGCGGCAAAGGTTATTCCCCAGTGGAAGAACTCTTTCACATCGGCAAAGATCGATTGGAAATGAAAAACCTGGCTATGGTGCCGAAATATTCCGGCAAATTAGCGGAAATGAGAAAACTCTACGATAAGCATTTTCATCATCTGAAGAAGTACGCGGTTCGGTACAACGGCTACCAAAAGTACCGAGTTTTATTTGACCGCCATATTTCTTGGAAACGGAAACAATCACTGTTAAGGCGGTAGGTAGAGTTGTCCTACCATCCGATATAAAGCTGAAGCAACACCACCAAGAACAATCCCAAGCTGACAATCGCATTGACATTAAAAAAGGCCATATTCACCCTCGTTAAATCATTGGGTGAGACCAAGAAGTGTTGCCAGATTAATAGGATGGCCACTGCCGAGATGCCGCAAAGATAAAGATAACCCAAGGTCGGGGTAGCAGCCCAATATAAAGCAACAAGTAATATCGACATCAGGATGTGGCAGCCGAGGGCAATTCGGAGTGCCCCTACCACCCCAAATTGAGCGGGAATGCTGGACAATTTTGCCTGGCGATCAAAATCCATATCTTGGCAAGCGTAAATTATGTCAAAGCCGGCAACCCAGAACATCACAGCGAAACCCAAGATGGTTGGAACCAGCAATCCATCCAAGCCACGAATGGCAATCCAAGCTGCCAGAGGAGCCAGCAACAAGGATGCTCCCAACCAAAAATGGGACAATGAGGTAAACCGCTTGGTGTAAGAGTAAGCGCAGATGAAGATCAAAACCGGAAGGGCCAGGGTAATTGGCCAGGGATTGGCCGGTTCCGCAAGGAAAAACAAGAGGGTCGAGCCGATAAACGCTAGGGAGCAAAACAGAGTGAACCCGGCAACAGTGTAGGTTGAGATTTTCCCTGCCGGGATATGCCGTTGGGCGGTGCGAGGATTCTCCGCATCAATCTTGCGATCGGCCAAGCGATTAAATCCCATTGCGGCACTGCGGGCGAACAACATACACAAAAGGATTCCCACAAGTTCAATGGTTTGAAATCCCTGCTCCTTGGTATGCCAGCCTAAGGCCGCGCTTAGCAACGCAAACGGCAGGGCAAAAACAGTATGACTAAACCGAATCATCTCCAGGAATATGCGGACTTGTTTGAACATATAGATTGAACCGGGAAAGGTTTTGCCGAACAACCATTGAGAATGGAAAAACTGATTTCTTGCGAATCCAGCTACCAACTATCCTTCTAACCTCATTAATAGATCGCCGGATTCCACTTGGGTTCCTGGTTGCACAAGAACTTCTGCGACCTTGGCCGAAGCATCGGAGTAAACAGTCGTTTCCATTTTCATCGCCTCCATAGTCAGAAGCTTCTGACCTTTTTTGACTTGATCTCCTGCTTTAACCGCAACAAAGACCACCAACCCGGGCATCGGTGCGCTGACCTGAAGCGGGTCATTGACATCGGCTTTCGGGTGGCTAACCACTTCTTCGCTCAAGCTAATGTCCCGAACCAAGACTTCCCGGGGTTGTCCGTTGAGTTCAAAGAAAACTTGGCGAGTTCCATCCACATGAGGATCTCCCATGGTCAAGAACTTGATAATAAGGGTCTTGCCTTCTTCGATGTCAACATTGATCTCTTCTCCCGGCTTCATGCCGGTGTAGAAAATAGGAGTGGGAAATACACTGGTATCGGAATAATTTTTCTGGTGGTCAATAAAATCCCGAAAGACGCGGGGATATAGCAATTGAGTTATTACTTCTTGGTCATTGGCATCCCGGTCGAGCTTTTTACCAAGTTCTTTTCGGGTAGCCTCAAAATCTGCGGGCGGAATCGTTGCTCCCGGGCGGCCTTCTAAGGGTTTGCGGTCTCGAAGAACGATCTTCTGCAACTTTTCCGGAAAACCACCGTAGGGCTGACCCAATTTGCCTTCAAATAATTCCACGACGGAAGCCGGAAAGGCCAATTCCCGGTCGGAATTGAGAACCTCATCCGGGGTCAAATTATTGGCCACCATAAATAGTGCCATATCGCCAACTACCTTGGAGGTTGGCGTCACCTTGATGATGTCGCCAAACATATGGTTGACCATGGCATACATCTTACAGACTTCATGCCAGCGGTCTTGAATTCCCAAAGCAGCGGCTTGCTGGAACAAGTTGGTGTACTGGCCGCCGGGCATTTCATGCTGGTAGACATTGGCATTGGCCGCAAGTTGGCCGCTTTCGAAGAAGCAATAATATTTGCGCACGTCCTGCCAGTATTCCGCGGTTTCCTCAAGCGTTTGCCAATCCATTCCGGTATCGCGTTCGGAAAAGCGAACGGCTTCCACCAAGGTGTTGAGATTCGGCTGGCTGGTCATTCCCGAGAAAGGCCCCATGGCAGCGTCAACGATATCCACTCCTTCGTTGGCCGCTTCCACCAGCGAAGCAATCTGGCCACCGGCGGAATCGTGCGTATGGAAGTGAATGGGGATGCCGATTTCTTGCCGCAAAGTTCTGACCAAAGTTTCCGCTGCATGCGGCTTGCACAAACCGGCCATATCCTTAATGGCAAGAATATTGGCTCCTAGTTTTTCCAATTCCTTGGCCATTTTCACGTAGTATTTCAGGTCATACTTGGAGCGTTTCGGGTCGAGAATGTCCCCGGTATAACAAATCGCCGGTTCGCAGATAGCACCGGTTTCCCGCACGGTTTCGATCGCCAACTTTAGATTCGGCAGCCAGTTTAGGGCATCAAAAATGCGGAAAACATCAATTCCGCCTTTTGCCGCTTCCTTGATGAATGCTTGAACGACATTATCCGGGTAGTTTGTGTAGCCGACGGCATTGTTGGCTCGAAGCAGCATCTGGAAGAGGATATTGGGAACCGCCTCACGCAATTCCGCCAACCGTTGCCAAGGGTCTTCCTTCAAGAAACGCATGGAGGCGTCGAAAGTGGCCCCGCCCCACATTTCCAGCGAAAACAGATTGGCATGCTTTTCCGCGTAGACCGGAGCAATATGCAACATGTCAAAAGTTCGCATACGGGTGGCTAACAGGGATTGGTGTGCATCCCGGAAAGTGGTGTCGGTTATGAGCAGACGCTTCTGGTCCCGAATCCACGAGCTGAATTTTTCGGGACCAAGCTCCAACAGTTTGGTCCGCGTGCCCGGTGGAGGTGGGTCCGCTTGAGAATACTCGGGGACCGGGGCGGTATGAAGTCCCATTGCCGGGGGCTTACTGATATCGGGCCCTTTGCTGCGGAGTTCGGGGTGGCCATTGACGATGATCTCGGCCAAGTAATTCAGCAGTTTAGATGCCCGGTCCTGGCGGGGCTTAAACTCGAAGAGCGAGGGATTTTCATCAATAAACCGGGTGGTAACTTTACCCGCCAGAAAATTCGGATGGGTTACCAGATTGATCAGAAAAGGAATATTGGTTTTGACTCCGCGAATGCGGAATTCTTGCAACGATCGTTCCATTTTTCGAGCAGAGTCGATGAAACGCAGACCACGCGCCGTTACCTTTACTAGTAATGAGTCAAAGAAAGGAGTAATAACCGCTCCGCCAAACGCCGACCCTGCATCCAGGCGGATGCCGAATCCGCTGGCCGACCGATAGGCACTTAACCGGCCGTAATCAGGGATAAACTTATTTGTCGGGTCTTCGGTGGTTACCCGGGCTTGCATGGCGATGCCGCGGACGGTCACATTGTCCTGGGCCCCCAAACCAATCTCGGGGTGGGACAGAGGATATCCCTGGGCGACCAAGATTTGGCTTTTGATCAGGTCATAGCCGGTCACTTCTTCTGTGACGGTGTGCTCCACCTGAATTCGAGGGTTGACCTCGATGAAATAGAATTCCTCGGTATCGACATCAAACAGAAACTCTACTGTGCTGGCATTATCCAGCTTGACTGCATTTCCGACGGCTAAAGCCGCATCCAAGATTTTTTGCCGGGTCTCCGGTTTGAGATTCTGGGCTGGGGCGATCTCCACTACTTTTTGGTGGCGGCGTTGCACCGAACAATCCCGCTCGTAAAGGTGGACCAAATTCCCATGCTGGTCCCCGAGCAACTGCACTTCAATATGACGGGCTCGCTGCACAAACTTTTCCAGGAACACGTCGGAAACGCCGAAAGCCGTTCCGGCTTCCCGTTGGGCCTGTTCCAACGCCTGTTCCAATTGCTCCGGGTTATGGGCCACGCGCATGCCTCGGCCGCCACCGCCCATGGAGGCTTTGACAATGACCGGGTAGCCTAACTTTTCCGCTAATTCCTTCCCTTGTTCCACATTTTCCACGGTGTTATCACTGCCCGCCAAGATTGGGACCTTGGCTTTTTGGGCTAATTGACGAGCCACCACTTTGTCGCCGAGTTGTTGCAGAATTTCATTCTTGGGGCCAACGAAAATGATCCCGGCATCGCGGCAAGCTTTGGCGAACTTGGCATTTTCCGACAAAAATCCATACCCGGGATGAATTGCATCTATCCGATGCCGTTTGGCCAAAGCAACAATGCCGGGGATATCCAAGTAAGACCGAAGCGGCTCTCCCGGCTTACCAATTTGGTAGGCCTCATCCGCCTTGAAGCGGTGGAGGGCAAACCGGTCTTCATGAGCGTAAATCGCCACAGTTCGCATCCCCAATTCGTGAGCGCTGCGAAAGACACGGGTAGCAATCTCACTTCGGTTGGCTGCTAATAATCGTTGAACGGGTTTAATTTCACCTGTTGGGGGAGCCGGACG
>CAZPPD010000491.1:0-4975 GCA_964588185.1 uncultured Alcaligenaceae bacterium
GCTTTCCCTGATATAGGCGTGCCTTCCCTAAACCGAACTTGGCATCATTAATCAGGTCAAAATCATTGTATTTGGTCACAATCTTGCCAAAGTATTCTTCACTCTTTTGGAAATTTTCTATTTCATTGAGGCACTCACCATTGCGGTAAAATGCCCGTACCAGGTATTTCTTGCTTTGGTTTTTGATGGGAATGTCGAAGTAAGGGATTGCTTCTTTATATTTCTTCATCTTGAATAAGCACTCCCCTGCCAGGTAACCTCCGGCATTTATCAACTTGGAATCGCTATCCGCATGATTCTTGACCTGGTCAATTAAAAAAGCCGAGGCGTCTTCATAATTCTTCTGTTGGTAGTGCACCCAACCCAACTTGTATTTCAATTTTCCCTGGAGATCTTTGAGCTTCTGAGACTTCTTGGGATCCTTTTGATCCGGGAGAATCTTTGCAGCTATTTCCCGGCCCCTATTGTAAGCAACGATTGCCTCATCCAGCTTTTTGCTGCTCTCCAGGATTTCCCCTTCCCGAAAACAACTCTCCGGAGCCAGCCTGCTATTGGGATAATTATTTGCTAAGCGGTTAAAGGATTCTGCAGCCGCATTTTTATCCGGAACTTCCAACAACGCAAATCCTTTCTCGTAGAGAACGCGATCTTTTTGCGGGTAATCTTCTTTGAGTAAATTGTCGAAGGTTTCTACGGCCTGTTTGAATTGCTTGGATTCAACTTGGCACATACCCAATGCAAAAAGGGTGTTCAACTTATCCTTTTTCTTGGGATCCGTTTTCAGGAAAGCTTGAAGGTCGCTAACGGCTTCTTTGAACTTCTTGGTTCGTTGAAATGCCAACCCGCGCATATACAATACACGAGTTTTCTTGGTCTCATTAGGGTATTTGTCCAACTGTTTCGTAAATGCTTCGATTGCTTCGGCAAAATCATTCTTTGCAAACTCGCTCAGGCCAATTCCATACTGGGCCAATCCTTTGAGATCACTGTCTTTGAAATCATTGATTACCCGAAGATAATTTTCTTTCGCTTCTTCGTATTTCTTGGCGTCGTAATACATTTCGCCTAGTTGGAAGTAAGCTTGGTCCCGGAGATCACTGCGGGAATACTGGTTGTTGAGGTTATTTAGCTGACCGATAGCATCCTGAGGGCGGTTTTCTTTTTGTAGACTGACGGCCATGGCCAGCAGGACTTCATCCCCGCGTTTCCAATCCCCTTTCGTATTCCGAGAGTTCTCAAAAGCTTGAATGGCCGCTTTATGGTCTCCCTGTTTCTGCAAGTTACGGCCGATCAGGAAAAACGCTTCGGCTTTTTGCTCACTCTTCTCAAGCTTCTGTTGCGCTTTTTCCAGGTAGGCAATCGATTCTTTATTCTTATCTGCCAGGAATAAACACAATCCGACTCGCAGTTGCGATTGCGGAGCAAATTCATGGTCGGAATATTTGGAAATCAACTCCTTGAACCATTGCTGAGCCTTGGTAAAGTTATCCTTCTCAAGCAAAAGATTGGCTTCTCCTGCAATAAACAGCACTTCAGGCCGAAGTTTATCCTTGCCAATTTTTTGGTGGTTCAGAAATTCTTCCGAATATTGAATTGCCTTGTCCGCCTTCCCCTGTTGCAGATAGCCAAGAGAAGCCAGGTAAAGGGCTCGGGGTGCCAGTTCATGGGTTGGATTCTCTTGCTTGAATTTAGCGAAGAGTTCCGGAGCTTTTGTTTGATGTTTGGGATCTTCTGCCAGAGCGGAGATTTTCACGAAACGGAGCTGAGGGAGCAAGTCGCTTTCCTTGTAGTTTTCCAGAGCTTCTTCCACCACCTCCAAGGCTTCGCTTGCATTGTTTAACCGCAAATAGGTCTGCCCCAACCAATAAGCCGCCTCAGGTGCTTCGGGATACTTTTTGTTGTTGGCCTTGGATAACAGTTCCCGGGCCCGGTTCAAATTACTATCGCCGCCCAAAAGATAGCGGCATTTTCCTGCAGAAAGGTAAGCCTCTCCTTTGCGAGGTGATTCCCGAAAGCGTCGCGGGAACTCTTCAAACAAATCCGCAGCCCGGTTTTTGTCCTTCAACTCGTAAAAGCACTGGGCTCGTTGCATCCAAGCGAAATCCGCAAAGGGGAATTTCTCTCCTTTATTGCTGACACTGGCAAATTTCTTTTCCGCTTCCCGATATTTTCCCTGATCGAAGAGGGCCTGCCCTAAACGCAAGGTGCACTCATCGGCTAAATCATTCTCCTCGTACTTATCCAGGAAATATTCAAATGTTTCTGCGGCTTCCTTGTGTTGATTGAGTTCTTGTTGCACTGTTCCCAAAGAATAAAGAGCATCAGGAACCAAGTCACTTCCTTTGTAAGCGTTCTTTAACTTTTGATAAGCCGCCAACGCCTCCTTCTTTTGCCCGGCTTGGTACAGGCATTCTCCTTGATAATAGAGGGCAACTGGAGCTTGGTTACTTTTCTCAAATTGGGACGGGACTTTTCCAAACTCTTTAGCCGCCTCGAGAAGCAACTCATTCATCTTGGTTTGCTGGCTCAAGTAATATAAGGACAACGCCAGATTAAACTGAGAAGCATCTATGGATTCAAAAGCCTCGGGTTTGTACTTGGTAACGACAATGCGAAATTTCCTCCCGGCTTCGGCATATTTTTTCTGCTGGAGGAGACAAACTCCCCAATTGTGATAGGCATCCGGCAAACGCGGGTCTTCCTTATAAGAGCCGGTGAACGCTTCCCACTTTTCCGCCGCCAAACCGTATTCTTTTCGGTTTTGAAACCGAAGCGCCAGCACATAGGCACGGACCGCATCGGGATTATCTTTTTTCTTCTGACCCGCAAGGAGGATTTCGGAAGAAAAATTGCTACCGGCTACAGCCAATAAAACAAAGGCATGGAAAAACCAACGTACCATCCTAGCACCTCTTCAATTTGACTGGGGGAATAAAGAACCAAAGGCGAGAAATCTCGGGGGTCCCAAGATTTGTTGTTGGCAGCGCGGAAACTTTCACTGAGGATTTGTGCTCTCCTTTACCCCCCTGAAGCAGAGCAAATTACTTCCCCTACTGTATGGAGACGGGAAGGAGATCGCAAATATTTTCTGGTGAGAAATTAAATTTCAGAATTCAGTAGTTGCAAATTTTTGATTTTAATAGCCCTGAAAGGCAAAACAAACCAGCGATGCGGCGATAGCCGCAGAGCATCGCCCTCTCGGTAAAAACAAAAAAGGACCAAAGCCCTGAAAGGGCGAAAAAACCAGGATGTACCATGCCCTGGTTAATAACGGAACATGCATTCGGAAATTATGATTTTTATTTGCAAAATGGGAATGCAGGATTTCTGTTAGATCGAATAGAAGGCGGGGTTTCGTCCTTTCAGAGCTTTTGGGGTTATCGCTGCTCCGCTCTGCCCAGGGCGATCTTGTCGATGCCCCTGTCGCGGTGATAAATTCCCAAAATTTAATTCCTTCAGGTCAATGCTTTCGTAACTTCCTTATCCAACTTCTCCAGCATTTCCGGGATTCGTTTCAAGCAAAGATGGAGCCGTTCATAATCCGACCCGCCGGTAACCGGCCACTGAGCCAGCCATTCCGCCATGGGTCCCGAAATATATTGGACGACCAAGGATTGCTGGCGGGTCCGGGCTTGTTCGCGAACGGTGTCCACGTAACCTTTGCCTAACAATTCCACTAGTTGGTGGGTGACCGATGCCGCAAGCGGAGCGATTACCAAATCCAACCAATTGATTCCTCCGGCCAGGACGGTTCCGGTAATGACTCCGACTTCCAGGGCAAATTTGCTGCCCCGAAGAGTGTTCAAGGCAACCGGATTTTTTTCCAACTCTTCGTAAATGGCCCGAGCGGTTCGGTCGACCTCATCGGCTTGGCTTAGGTGGAATTGGCGGACTCCTTCTTCAAAGCGTTCCTTTGCCAGCTGGGAGATTTCTCCCGTAAAGCCACGGTCTATATGCCGCCAAACGGGATGGGTATCCTTTCGTCTAGCTGCCTCTTTGCGAAGCATATCAAGCCAGCCATTTAATGCCTGATCTAAAACCGCTTTCTCGGGGACCGCCGGTGTCGGTTGGCGTTGAATGGCTTTATTGAACAGGCCTTTTAACAAGCGGTAAGGGGTGCGAACAACATAAAGGGCTCCGCTAATAATTTTGCCTACCCCTGGAAGTTCCAGTAATTCCAACAAGCGGACCAGAGCTTCGTCAAAGCGATGAAAGCGTTCGCCGAACAGATAACCATTGCGATAGCGGTTATCGAATTCCACTTGCCCTTGCTGAACCAAATTCCGCCAGCCTTGGAGAGCAGCCAAGTCGTTGCGGGCGACCCCCAGCAAAACATCCTGATGGGACAGCAAGTAGTTCATGGCGGAACGCACCGATCGCTTTCGGGTTGCTTCTGGTGGGGATCCCAGGACAGTAATTTGATTTAGCAGGGGGACCTGGAATCGTTTCGCCTTGTGAATAGGGTCGGCTAATTCTTCGGGGTTCAGGTAAGGAATGGTAACGATGGGTAAATGTTTGGCATTGATCTTGCCAAGCACTGCCTCCCGAAAATGTTGCACGAAGGCCGGAGCATTTTCCTCCTTCATCTTCACCAAGCAAATGATAATCGCTTTGCCCGAATCGGTAAGAACTTTGAGGAATTGCGTGGGAATCTCGTCATTGTAGCGCTCATCCGAAGCGACGTAGACCAGCACATCACATAGGGCGGTAACTTCCAATAAACGAGGAATGTAACCCGACGCCGCCCAAGTAGTCATGTCGGGACAATCCCAGATCACGAAATTCTCGAGCAGTCCCAAAGCATCTTCATCCAAAGGGACTCTTCGGACTTGGTAAACATCCTCATCCAAACTTGCCGGCGTCGGCTCACCCAATCGCCGCAAGGGGCCAAGGAATCCCAGGTGAGCCGGCCAGCCGGTGGTACCATGCGGAGAGATATAGGCGATGGGATGGCGGGTAAAGCCGGCCTGAGGAT
>CAZPPD010000492.1:0-4969 GCA_964588185.1 uncultured Alcaligenaceae bacterium
ACGTACTTAAAGAGACTGTCAACGTAAATATTGACGGTAAGGTGAAGCTCATCTTTATGAATGGCTACGTACCTAAACCAGGGGACACATTCGAATTTCTTGAAGCTCCTTCCATCACCGGTGAGTTCAATGAGGTCATTGTCGAAGGTTTACCGCCTGGTCTGGAACCTACTTTGGACCTCACCACCGGAATGATCATGATTGAGGCGGTTCCGTCGCGAGGTAGTGTGAACTTTGATGGCGAAACTCTAACCATCAATAATTTCACTGGGGAACCTGAGGAAGTCACGATCAGCGTTGTTAACAGCCAACTACAGGTTCAGGCTCGGAATGCTTCTCCATTAAATGATGTTGGCGGCACAGTTGATGGCACTACCCAAAAATGGATTAGCAACATCCCAGCCGGAGACACCCTCCGCGTTCACCTGACCTCGACCGGCGGGGGTGCAATAAATATTGTGAATGAGCTTAATGTAACTGGATTACCACCAACCATGACGGATTTCGGTGGTGCCTTGAGCCTCCGAAACGTCTTTTTCGAAACACCTGGAATGGCACCAACATCGGTAAATGTTTCCAACAACTCCAACCTGAATATCTACCTACGCTTTTTGATTGATGGCAGTCAAAACATCCAAACAAGCCCAGCCGGGATTAATATTTTCCACTTCAAGGAAGTGGAAAACCAAAGCTCACCAATTATCAATGTTCCCAGTGCTGCGCATTATGTTGCGTTAGATTTTTCCGGGTTGATCGGCAGCGATGTTCACCTTAACCTCGGCACGGACGGGGAATTACTGGGTGGCTACAAAAACATGTCCGTTGAAATTGCTTCCTCAGAGCAACGACGTTTCATAGATGTACTGGTTGGTGGTCCTGGCGATGATGTCCTCATTGGCAACGACGGCAACAACCTTCTAATTGGGGGAGATGGAAATGATACTCTCATCGGCAACGGTGGCAATGATCAACTCAACGCCAACCGGGACTTTTCACCGGATGTCGATAACACTCCCAACGGAGTTTCCGAACCTTACGACCTAAACGATGATCTCACGGCCTTTGCTGATCAGGCCTCGGCTTTTGAGGGGCAACCTGAAGTCTCATCGACAAGTGCGGCACTCTTCGCGGAGTTTGGGAAGTACGGATTTGGCGAAGGAACAACGAACTTTGGTGAGAGCTTCGCTAACGCCAATGGACTTAATCCCCCTGCGTCCAACGATCTGTTAAATGGTGGGTCGGGAAATGACGGGATGTATGGATTCAACAACGCATCGGTGACAGTTTTGGGTGGTCCCGGCAATGATATTTATTCGACAAACACCCTAGGCGGTTCTGCCCTGATCGACATGGGTGACGGAGACGACACCCTGCTATTCACAAATGGAGATACTGCTATCGGCGGTTCCGGCAACGATTTAATTACCGAAGCAGCCTACAACCCTAACAAACCCGGATTACTGACCTTCCTTTTTGGTGGAAGCGAAGATGACACGATTAATGGGGGGCAAGGTCCAGACGAAATCCGCCCGGATATCGGCAACAACTTCATCAACCTGATTGGAAGCAATGACACTTTGATTTCGGGCGGCGGAAATGACTTCAAGGATAGTGAAAATGGAACTCAGTTGGGATAGGTTTCACGATAAGACCTTCCTGAGATGTGTATGCTAGGAGATATACTTTGTTGGAATAAATTGTAAAATTTTTGCTCTCTGGAATTTCTCGACGATGCCACCCACGCCGCTCCGGTTCACGGCCTGGCTATCCGCTTGTTTTACGTATCAGCGGTCAACAGCAACGCAGTCCGACCGAGAATGTTTGTCAGTATGTGCATGACTGCGCCGGGCCAAATCGACCCCGTGCGTTCGCGAATTACAGAATAAAGAAGACCAATGGTCATGACCCCAAATCCCCAAGCAAATACGAACTGTCCGCGAAAGTAGTCCACGAAGTTTATTGCATGGATCAGACCGAACAACAGCGCCGAGACAAGCAACCCGATTCCGAATTGAACGCCGAGCAGTTTCCACGGACGGCCACACGTTTCGTTGACTCGCGATTGAATGTAGCCGCGAAAAAACATCTCTTCGCCGATTCCCGCAGAGAATCCCATCCACAACAGGACGAGCAGTGTGTGAACGATTGGCGTGCCCGTATATGCAGCGGCCGGCAAAGGAGATACTGCGAGCAGCAGGAACACAGTGGCGGCGATTGCGGTACTGACACCCTTTGGCTGGGGTGGCAAGCCAGTGCGATAGGTCCACGCGAACAACGCGGCCATCGCAGCTTGAATCATCAATGCCGCCCCACCCATCGCAATGCCGGGTAGATTGTCACGACTGACGGCGGTCCGCACGTTGAGCAGCCATGCCAATGTTCCGCCAACGACTGCGGTAATAAGCAACCATTTCAGTCCTATTGAAAGGTCTCGGCGCCACTGTGCCGATGACAGTCCGTAGCGCGTGAATGGGGTGCGATGCATTACCACCAGGCCGACAGTAGCCAGCACCATAACCGAGCCGGTGATGAAATTGAGTCCTTGAGACACTTCCCAACGACCGTATGGGGTAAACGTTTGCAGAAATCGGTAGGCGATGTGAACAGCCGCAAACGCAAGGGTGACCTCGGAAATCGCGAGAAGGCATCGCAACGGACTTTGCTCAGGCGGATGAGAAACGTCGTCCATTTGCCCTCCTATGGAAAGTCAAAAGGTGTCAGGACCCTTTTTTAATAGAACGCATGCTGGGTGAGAAGAAAAAGGGTCCTGACAGTCCTGACACCTTTTTCTGACTTTTTTCTGACTTTTTTCTGACTCAATCAACTCGAACAAGTGTAAAAGAGAACGCCCCGAGCATATCTCCCCGCTTGGCTCCATGACAATTCACACACTGATTCCCTGCCCGGATGGCACCCAGACCTCGCCTGCCATATTCTAAGTCGCGGATAAACAAGTCTTCCCCTTTAGCTAGGGCTTTGGGTCCAAGTTCCTCGAAGGTGTCGAGCGGTCGTGTTGGGGCTTCGCGGAGTTCACTTTGTTTTCGCTGCTTACAATTCCCAACTCCGCAGCTTCCATGAAAAATCCTCCTGCCAAAGAATGCCAACCAGGTTGGAAAAGATTTTCACCCCCGATGTCTGGGAGACTAGTTTTATGAGCGGCTTAAAGAGTGGTCGAAGGATAACCCAAAAGGGGAAGCTTAGATAGCCATCCCGATTATATTTCTTCGGATTGGATGACCAGTCATTACGCAGGCGAAACATGCCGTTCTGGCCGGAAAGCCACCAGTAATCGGTTCCCTCGGAACCCACACAAACCGCATAATCCGCCAAAGCACCATGCACTACGGTGCTGGTATGTCCATCGCGAACGTCTCCCTCGCTTAATCTTTCTCCCGTGGAACGGCGAGCCGGGCAAAAGTACATGGGCACTTCTGTTTCGCGGGCAACTTTATTGGAGGGATGGTGATAAAATTGGTTTAGGTTCCACAGTTCGTAATTGGCTTGCTGCTCGACAAACGGCATGATTTCCACGAGCCAAGTGTAACGCTGATCAAAGCGGGTATTGGGAAGATGCTTGTGGGTTTCATGGAAGGAATGCATCGCCAAACCCATTTGCTTCAGGTTGTTGGCACATTGCAAACGAGTTGCTGCCTCGCGGACCTTTTGTACTGCCGGCAGCAGCAAAGCAATGAGGACAGCGATGATGGCAATAACGACCAGAAGCTCTATCAATGTAAAAGCTTGCCGGTTCCTTACCCACAAACCAGAAACCATTTCCAACTCCTCAATATAAAAGATTAAGATATCACCTAATATAATAACTTTTTTTGCTCAATCTCAACCATTGCGGGAAAGCTAACGAGAAAATATGAGAAGATTTACTCTAAACCGGTTCGGTTCTCAATTCTTATGGTTGTTATTTCCTTGGTTAATAATTGGCTGCGGTGGCAAACCGGTATACCCGGTCAAAGGAAAGATTGTTTTCAAGGATGGAAAAGCCGCCAAGGAATTAGCAGGGGGAACGGTTGGGTTTGAATCCTTTGAGGAACCGATTAGTGCTCGGGGGACTATCCAAGGAGATGGAAGCTTTGAGATGTCCACCTTCGGGTCAAACGATGGAGCTTGGGTCGGCAAACACAAAGTGGTCATTACACCCCCGGACCCAATCGGCGACAATGTTCAACCGGCTGTTATGCACCCGAAATATAAGCGATTCAAAGATTCGAAATTGACAGTAACAATCGAACCCAAAACCAATGAGATGGTGCTGACTTTGGAACGGGCCAACCAAACCAAACCAACCATCTTCAAATAAATCTTTGGCGGCTGGATTCGCCAGAATTCATCCGCTCCATCCTCAACCAGCCAAGATAACTGGAGCCCTTACATGACAGTACGCTGGGGATTATTAGGCTGTGGCGATATTGCCTACAAACGAGTCGCTCGGGCCATCATCGATTCGCCAAATAGTAAACTGGTAGCTGCCTGCCGCAGAAATCAGGCAAGACTCCAAGACTTTTGCCGAAAGTTCCAAGTCGAAAAGGCGTATTCCAAAGAAGAGGATCTAATCAACGACAACGACTTGGATGCGGTTTATATTGCCACGCCGGTAAATTTACACCTGCCCCAAACCCTAGCTGCAGCCCGCGCAGGCAAACACGTTCTGGTAGAAAAGCCCATGGCGATGTCGGTGGACGAATGCCGCCAAATGATTTCCGAATGTCAAAAGCAAGGAGCCCTTCTTGGGGTGGCCTACTATCGCCGGTTCTACCCGATTGTCCGGCGGATGAAAGAAATCCTGGTGTCGGGTGAAATCGGCAAACCAATGTCCATCTCCGCAATTACGTCAACGCCATTCGCTTTGAATCCGGGCGAAGACGGCTACTGGCGCGTGATTCTCGGCGAAGGAGGAGGCGGAGCCCTGATGGATGTCGGCAGTCATCGCATCAACTTATTACTGGATCATTTG
>CAZPPD010000493.1:0-4962 GCA_964588185.1 uncultured Alcaligenaceae bacterium
CCTGGTCCAGGGGGATAACCACATTTTCCCTAGCGACCGACTCGGGAACCAGCTCAATGACTGACGGCGGGATGACCATATCGGTTAAGTCCACGAATTCCATTCCGTGGTGGCCGGCGACGGCTTCCATCACTTCTTCGACAGAGGCATACCCTAATTTGACGATGGCATCTTGAAGCTTTGCCCCGGTTTGCTTTTCCAGATTTTTGGCTTCGGCGAGTTGGTCTGGGCTAAGGATTCGTTTTTTGACAAGAACTTCGCTGAAATCTCCCTTGGCCATGGAAATATTCTCCCTTGGAGGTGTTGAGCACTGCAAAGAATGTGAAAATTTCCCTCTCCAGGTTTTCTAAACGGAGAGGGAATAAATCTTTTAGGTTGAGATGTTAAAAGGAAAATTTGCCTCTGAAAGTTTCCTTTCAGAGACAAGTGCATCTTTGGACAACCTTAGTAAGAAGTACAATCTATTAAAATACCAAGGAAAAATGGGATAGGCTAGTGGGAAAGGGTAAGTATTTTCAGAGTATAGGTTTGGGTGGAAGAAAAAACCTTGATTTCAGACTTTGATTGTAGAAATTAAGGACTAATCCCGCTTGTGGCGGAGGAAGAAATCAAGAATCATTTCACTGGCATTAAAATCCCTGCAGACGTTGCCAATTAATCGGGGATTGAGGTATTGCTTTCCCCCGGGCCAGGTATGTCCGCCGCCGATAACCCGCATTAATATCACCTCCGTTCCATTTTTTCCGCCCTGGTAGATCTCCATTTTCACGCGGCTTCCGTCATCTTTGTCATTATCAGGGAGTTTTTTGATAATAGGCTTTCTTTTGCATCCGTTGTACTTGCAGAAATAATTGATGCTGACTTCTGTCGATAAAATCTCCCCGCGGCTCCGACCCCCAAAGATTCGAATATGGCCGCCATCAAATGGGACTAGCGGATCTTTGGTGCCATTGGTAATCATGACCGAGATTGGATTTTTAGGTTTCTTGTTCTCTAATTCTTTGGAAATCTGAGCAGCAACCGGGGCAATCGCCGCAATTTTGTCGGAAAGATCCATAGCCAGACGAACAGACATAAATCCGCCATTGGAGATTCCTGTGGAATAAACCCGTTTGGGATCTGTGTGGTATTTTTTGTGCATTGTGTCGATGAGCTTGGAAAGAAAGCCAAGATCATCGTGCTTGCGAGCTTTGCGACCAAATGCTTTGCGAAACGGCCCATCGCGGCCATCATTCCAGCGTTTATCGATGCCATCGGGGAAAACCAGGACACATTCTCGCTTGTCGGCAGCCGCTGTGATCGAATAGTTGGTGCTTCGGTCAAAAACTTTGCCTTGACCCCCACCTCCATGTAAGGCGAGAACCAATGGATGTTGCTTCTTGGGATCAAATCCTGACGGGAGAAAAACGTGATATGTCCGGTCGATTCCCTCGTGTTTCAGGGATTCGGTTTGCAACTTGCCTTGGGCCTTGGTTCCGGAAATAGTAAACGAAAGCAAGAAAACAACGCAAAAAGCTGCTCGCCAGATGAAATGGTTACGCATTTGGAATCGCCTTATGAATTTCAAGGAGTTATTTTTCTGAATCATCCTTGAATAAAAACATTAATTCCGCTTTGTTATTACAAAGAAGTATTTGAAAACCTGAATTGCGGAAAAACAATTATCGTCTAGAGTTCTGTATCCCGATTTCATTAAAAAAACTGGATGGCATGCTTTTGGGCCGGTCTTTTTATGGGTCTTCATCCTTGCTGAACTTGTCCGTAGCCTGTTTACCTACCGCTAATATTTACACACAAAAAAGGGACATTCGTGAACAACTTACGATTCATCATGATCGGCGGCTTTTTAGGGGCCGGCAAAACGACAACGATTGGCCGTTTGGCCAAACACTACATGGACCGTGGGCAAAAAGTCGGCATCGTCACGAATGACCAAGCAGCGGATCTGGTGGATACGCAAAACCTTCGTTCGCAGGGATTTTCGGTAGAAGAAGTTGCCGGGGCCTGCTTTTGTTGCCGCTTTGATGACCTGATGGAGAGGGTGAATAACTTGGACTCCGCCAATCGGCCGGAAATAATCCTGGCGGAACCGGTTGGCAGGTGCACCGACCTCGTGGCCACGGTGGTTCAGCCGCTCAAAGATTTATTTGGCGACCGCTTTTCCGTGGCACCCTATTCGGTGATTTTCAAACCAAGCCACGGGCTCAAAATTCTGCGCAATGAATCCGGTGGTGGGTTCTCTCCCAAAGCCGCCTACATTTTTCGCAAACAATTGGAGGAAGCCGACGCAATTCTAATCAATCGCATTGACGAACTTTCTGCTGAAGAACTTGAAGAACTAAGCCGGTTGGTGAGTGAACAATACCCCGGAGTTCCATTGCTGCGTATTTCCGCGAAGACGGGCGAGGGACTTCCCGGATTGGTGGAATTGCTGGATCAGGAAGGAAACTTCGGCAGGAAAATTCTGGACATCGATTACGACACTTATGCCGAGGGAGAAGCCGAGTTGGGATGGCTCAACAGCAGCGTTCGCATCCATGCAACTACGGAATTTTCCTTGGATGACCTGTTGTTGGAGATAGTCAATGAGTTGAAGGAGGGGTTGCAAGGAACCGATGCCGAAGTAGCTCACCTGAAATCCATCGGATTATGGGAAGGGTTTTTCGGAGTTGCAAATTTGGTTAGCAATGAAACCAATTCGGAATTGTCTTTGCCCTCCAATTGCCAAGTTAAAGAAGTGGATATAATTGTGAATGCGCGGATTTCCATGGACCCGGTTTTGTTACAGCGGATGGTTGAGAAAACCTTGGAAAAAGCCGCTGCCGCCCGTTCGGCAACCACTACCTACCAACAAACCCAAAGCTTCCGGCCGGGACGACCGGAACCGACTCACCGTTACGCACAAGCCAAGTAATCTGAGGGGATTAGTTCCCGTACAAAGACTTTGGTTCATGGGGTAAATTAGGCAGAAACCGCCAACTACTGGAAATGGATAGCAGGGCAGGGGAGTTGGTTAAGTTTTCGTCCAAAATAATAAATTTGATATCGCTTTCCTACAATCCGCCAACAATTCTTCCCGGCGTTGGCCGATAATAGTAGAGTCTGATATATTAATAACTTCAAACATAACTTGGGAAGAATGGCTTTTTCCTGAGAAGATAATCTGCTATCCAGACCTTTAACCCGGTCGGAAATCATATGAGTGAAGATCGATCCGCAACGGGACGTCCTCAATGCCGAAGTATTCCAGGTGTTCGTATCCTCGCCACAGGCAGTTACGTTCCGGATTCAGTCATCACAAATGATCATCTCCACGCTCGATTTGGATTTGATTCCGATTGGATTGTCAAACGGACTGGGATTTTAGAACGCCGCCACGCCTTGCCTCACCAAGCTACCAGCGATCTTTGCCATGAAGCCGCGGTCCGATGTATGGATCAAGCCGGAGTGAAAGCTAGTGACATTGATTTGTTGTTGGTGGGAACTTTTACTCCGGATATGTCTTTTCCGTCAACCGGTTGCCTAGTCCAGGATCGACTGAAATTAAATTGCCCTGCGGTGGATATGCAAGCCGCTTGTGCCGGTTTTATGTATGCCATAATAACCGGAGCGGCATATGTTGCGTCCGGAGCCAGCGATCTGGCATTGATCATTGGCGCTGACTGTAATTCAAGGATTCTCAATCCCACCGACATTAAAACATATCCGTTGTTTGGCGATGGGGCCGGGGCTGTATTGCTTACTCGGGGCCGAAAAGACCAAGGAATCCTCAGCTATAGCATGGGAGCAGACGGTAGTGGGGGAGACCTTCTGAGCCGTCCCGCTTGCGGCAGCCGTTTACCCCCTTCTCCGGAACTTCTGGAAAAGGGCATGCATTATATGTATATGGACGGGCGGGCGGTCTTCCGTTGGGCAGTGGCTATTTTGTGCGACACTATCCAGGACGTTCTCAAAGACACCCAAATGACTGCTAATGATGTGGATCTATACATCCCTCATCAGGCAAACATCCGGATTATCAACGCAGGAATTGACGTTTTAGATATTCCGCGAACCAAAGTGTTTAACAACCTGGACCGCTACGGTAATACCTCTGCCGGTTCTGTACCGTTGGCCATGGATGAAGCCAAGCAAGAGGGCCGAATCCAAGACGGCGACTTAGTGGTGCTGAGTGGTTTTGGTGCCGGCCTTACTTGGGGTACAGCTTTATTACGTTGGTAAGCTGATTTGATATGCAAACTTCTGTGACAGCCTACTCGGTTGCATCTCTATGAAATCCCTAGCTGATCTTCGTTCCATCTATGAAATTCCTCTTCCTGAATTAATCTGGCAATCCCAAGTCGTTCACCGGGAACATCACGACCCTGCCGATGTTCAACGCTGCGCTTTGTTGAGCATCAAAACCGGGGGCTGCCCGGAGGATTGCGGATACTGTTCGCAAAGTGCCCGTTTCAAAACCCCGGTTGAGTCCGAACCGTTGATGGAAGTGGCCGAAGTACGCAACCGGGCCGAGCAGGCAAAACAACTGGGAGCGACGCGCTTTTGCATGGGAGCAGCCTGGCGAGAAGTCAAAGACGGGACCCAGTTTGAGCGGGTATTGCAGATGATCCGTGAAGTACGAGCGCTGGACATGGAAGCCTGCGTGACGCTCGGCATGGTCAACGATGAACAGGCGCAACAACTCAAGGAAGCAGGATTAACCGCCTACAACCACAATTTGGATACTTCGCGCCGCCATTATCCGAATATTATTTCCACACGGACTTATGATGACCGATTGCAGACTCTGCAAGCAGTCAACAAGGCGGGCATTTCTGTTTGTTGCGGCGGCATCCTTGGCATGGGCGAAAATGAGGACGACCGGTTGCTGATGCTTTCCGAATTAACGGCGTTCGATCCGCCTCCCGAAAGTATTCCGATGAATTGTCTGGTTGCTATTTCGGGAACCCCCTTGGAAAATGC
>CAZPPD010000494.1:0-4954 GCA_964588185.1 uncultured Alcaligenaceae bacterium
GGGGCAAAAGTTATACCTGTGGGTGGCCCGCAACCGCTTCCGTTTGGTTCCCTGTCATGGCGGAGTTTGTACCCTGCCGCAAAAAGACAGGAGTTAAGTCTTTTCCCAACCGGCAAAGTTGATGCGTATTCTCCGGTTTTTACTGCCGGTTCTGCCATTCCCGATTATTCGTTAATCTCCAACTCTATCCTTTCCACCAGTTTTGTCATTCCTTTCACCTTTGCCAAATCTGGGGACGATAAAGAAACTAACAACGGAAACTAACCGCCTTTTTATTTTCCAGGGAAGTACCATTCTTCCGGAATTGCGCGGATTCAAGAGAATCTAAGACGGTTCAATGCCCTCACCAGGCCTCTCCCGCCAATGCTTCCCTTCATACATGGACGTAAGGAAATCAAGGAGGATATTAATTATGTCCCTGTTCTCCTGGATACGGAAAGCAGCTTTTCTGGCCGGTTTCTTATTACTGGCCGGAAGTACTTCAAATGCATTTGGCCAGGGTTTATTCTCAATCCGCCGTCCCTGCTGCCCCCCGCAGCCCTGCCAATCTTGCGATCAGCCTTGCCATGGGGTAACCATTGAGGAACCCTATTCCAAGGTGACACCCATCACAACGCCCACGCCGACCCCGACTCCCACACCAACCCCAACGCCTTCGCCGACCCCATCCCCAACCCCGGCTCCAGAACCCATGACGGAGTCGCCTTTCACCGCTGCTCCAATGATGGGTGGGGAGGCCTTTGCGGCCTTGGGAGGTGCCACGGTTGGTGCTCCAACCTCCCAGGTGGGATATATCGATCCGGCGATCCCCGTTACTCAGTTTCGCCTGCGATATGATGCGGCCTACGATAATAATCGACCCGACCGGGCTGAATTTATCTATCCCAAGTGTGGTTGTTTTCGAGTGTCCGGGTTGGACCCTAATGCTCCCGGACCACCGCTACCGGAACGCCGAATTGATTACCAAGATATTGCCAGCTACTTCGAATTTGCTCCCACCGAGCGATTCTCGGCCTTCATTGAAGTCCCCGTTCGCTTTTTGAACCCGGAAGACAATGCCAATGCCGAAGGTTTAGGGGACATCAAGTGGGGTGGTAAATACGCCTTCATTTACGAACCCGAACGGGTTGTCAGCTTTCAGTTCAAGATCTACTCCCCAACCGGGGACGCCGACGCCGGATTGGGAGTGGACCATTGGAGCTTGGAACCATCGATTCTGCTTTACAAGCAGTTAGGGGACCGTCTGTTCCTCGAAGGTCAATTCGGAGATTGGATCGGCATCGAAGGAACCGATTTCACCGGGAACATCTTGAACTACGGCGCCGGCTTGAGTTTCCTCGCCTACGATAGTTGCCGCTTCCGGGTGCTCCCGGTGGTGGAACTCTTGGGCTGGACCGTGTTGGACGGCAAGGTTTTCGCCTTCCCGGAAAACATTGTGTTCGACGCTTCCGGCGATACGATTGTGAATGCCAAATTCGGGGTCCGCTTTGGCTTTGGCCAGTTGAACCAACCCGGATTCATGAGTGGCTCCGACCTCTATGTCGGCTATGGCCGAGCCTTGACCGGCGATGTTTGGTACCGGGATATTCTCCGAGTCGAATATCGTCTGCGGTTCTAAGCCGTCAATGGATGAGCTGGACCCAACAAAAAAAGCGGCGCTGGTTAGCGCCGCTTTTTCCTTATCCACAAGGAAGACAATTATTCCTCTTCCTCTTCTTCTTTCTTTTTGGAATTCGGCTGATAACGAGTCGCAGCTTGAGTGCCGCAGCCATGCCAGAGCAGAACAAAGGCAGCTAATTCTGCGGTATCATCTGTTTCCGCGGAATTAGTTTGGACTTCGGCTGTTGCGTTTTCCGGATCCTTGGCCGTTTCCGATATACGCCCTTCGTTCTGGAAAAACCCATCCGAAAGCTCCCGCCAAAATTCATCATCGGGTAATTCCATATCACCCGTTCGGCTTACTTCTACCGCTTCTTCCACAGCGGGTGGAACTTCCACCTGAATGACATTCGGTTGAGAAGGAATGAAATCAAAGAACACGATTCGTCTCCTTACTTAGGAGATATAAATTATCCTCACAATTATGAATGATACCACCTTTCCGCCGATTTTATCCACAAAAATCAGAGCATTTGGACAAATTTTAGATCGACCAGGGAAAATCCTGCATTGCCGGCACGATCGTTATAAAACGTGCCTGTCCTGCCTGTCCCCTTTATTCCGAAGTCAGGTTTTCTCGCAACCTGCACTCACCTGTGATGGTGATGTTAACGCGACGACGCTTTGACCCGCTCAATGGCAATCTCGATTTGCAACCGGTCTGCCTTGGCTTAGAGAAATTCTGTGCGAGTCTCTCTTCCGTCTTTCAACTTTTGGGTAAGCATCATTTCGTATTTCTTGACCATGGGCAGAAACTGTTCCAATGCCAACAACTTCTGTTTCGCCGTTTCGCAAAGCTCGAGTTCGGCGTGAAGTGCTACCCTGTTGGCGTCAACGACTTCGCGGAATGAGCCTTTCCCCAAGCGAAATTTTTCCTCTTCGCTAGAGGCAATCTCCTTCAAGATGACGTGCCTCTGCTTGAGGAGGTGTTTAATTCTAGTGTTTTTATTTCCTTCTTGGCATCATTCTGCGAAGTGTCAGACCTTGAAGGACTGGCACCGCCGACAAAAACGCCGATGAAAAGCAGACTGAATCCAATGTGCCTAATTTGAGTACAAAGCATACTCGCCTCCGGTCAATGTTCTTTTCTTCTTGCTGGTGCGTCACCTTTGAAGATGGCTCCGGGAAAACGAAAATAAACGTGCCTGCCCCCACCCTTTTTCCGTCCAACGACTCGGGTCCCGCAAACTTTCCTTGTACAGTTGCTTAGAGCTCTTCGACAAGGCTGAGCGATCAATCAATGAAATCATAAAAAAGACATTCCAACCGGTTTGGAATACTCAACTTATTTCCCGATTCGCTCCAAGCGAAGGAGAGTCGGTTGGGGTAATTGGATTGTTACAAACATTCTTCTATTGTCCGGTGTTAACTGATGCCGAATGGTGACCCGGCCTTGGGAACCGTCCGGGGAGGTAAAGGACTGCTTAAGGACGGCATGGTTTTCTTTTAGTTCCCACTTTCCAAATGTAGTTCCTCCCCGATTATTTGCACTGACAATGAAAATCTCGTTTGTCTTCGCATTCACTGCCATCAGGGCAACAGTTTCCTTATTTTCCTCCTTGGTAATGATTTCAATAACCTGATCCTTGATTTTCCAGGAGTAGGTGATTTTTATTTTGCGTGGGTTCAATCCCGTACCGGCCCAAGTTCCAATGATTCTATCCCACTTAGATTTCCGAAGAATTTCTCCGAGTGTCTCTGCAGACAAATGTGGTGAGGCAGTAACCAGAAAGCAAATCACACTAGAAAATAAAACCGATACCGGATTTAAAATTCTCATAATTACTCCAAAGTTGATCCTCTGTAAATCTTTGACCCCTCCAGATGAACAAGAGTAGTTAAATATCTAACCTTAATCCACAAATATATTCCTGTTTTTAACCACCACAAATTCTCCCACAGGGGCACAAAGGGGACGCATTTACTTAGTATACTTTCAAGAGCTGCGTCCCCTTAGAGAGAACGCCTCAAAATAAGAGCTGCGTCCCCTTGATACGCCCCGCGCTCAACTTTCCCTGGGCCAGGAAGGGCCGCTGGTTGAAACACTCGGCCCTGGTGACCACAATCGCACGCTGAACGTGGACAAGCAGAAGCGGACTTATCTTATCCACATCCCGAAGAGTTACGACCCAAAGAAACCAGCGCCGGTCGTGTTGGCACTACACGGGGCAGCGATGAACGGCTCAATGATGGTCTGGTTTTCTGGCCTGAACAAGACATCGGACAAGGAAGGGTTTATCGTCGTCTACCCCAGCGGAACGGGTACTGGTCCCTTCCTGACATGGAATGCGGGTGGGTTCAAGGGGAAGTGGGCAGAAGGGAAAGCTGACGACGTAGCCTTCATTGGTACGTTGCTTGCGAAATGCTGGCCGGTCGAGTTGATCCCGTGGATGAGATCGTCGCCGAGCTTCCCTGCGGAACGAATCCAGATTTTCGGCTGGCCGAGGGATTGAAGATATTCAAGATGGCGGTAGACGGCTTCGGGTTCTTCTTGCGTATCGGCAAATATGGCAATGTCGAAATGGAGTTTGGCTTTTGGCTCACGAGCCAAGAGGTATAGGCAGGTGCTTTGGACTCCTGCGCCGAGATTGAGGACATGAAAGGTTCGCACACCCTATGTAGCAATCTGGTCGCAATTCTCTGAACATCTTTGACTTGTGGTTGTCTGCGTGACAGTTTCCGAGGTGAACTAAAAAAGTACACTCATGTACATCAAAATGCGATCAGCCTAGACCGCCCAGAAGGCAAAATCCTTCCAACCATTGACTTCTTGAAAATTTGCAATACGATGATTGTAAGTTTTCAAAAACCAGGGGTATTTTCAAGGAGCTTGATCTATGGCGGACAAACAGCGAAGCGGGGATATGAGAATTGGGCGCTATCTTGAACTTGTTCGGGAAGAAGCTGGAATAACGCAAGCTGAATTGGCGAAGAACGTGACCTTCAGTACAGCGACCATTTCTCGGATCGAATCCGGTGACAAATCGGCGAGCCGTGAAGAGATTCTGTCAATGCTCAAGGCGATTGGAACAGAAAAAGCAATCCAGCTTAGAGACCATTTGGAGCGGAAATGGAATGAGATAGATCGCCCTGAATTCGATCATCCGAACATTGAATCCTTATGGAAGGCAAATCAGGCTCTCACGAAGCTCAGGCGTCTTCGCAAAGACCCAAAACTCAAAGCTGTTTTTCTCCGACAAATCGACCTTTACGAAGCAGAAATCCGCCGTTTGGTTGATTTTCTTCAATCTCGTGAGCATCCCGTTGCTTACCTTGGCACCATTGGTGTGGGGAA